>NZ_JBJMLX010000371.1:0-31508 GCF_045805085.1 Niastella sp. | reverse complement strand
CACCGTGTGCGAACCAATGCTTGTTCCATGTTCAAGATACTGGTACAATTTATTGCTCACATCTTCCCCAATGTTTTCCTGCGCCTCTTCGGTTGAACCACCGATGTGCGGGGTCAGGATCACGTTGGGTAAACCCTGTAACGGAGTAGAGAATTTGTCGCCGTTTTTTTCAGGCTCCCAGGGATACACATCCACTGCGGCGCCGCTCAGTTGTTTTTCCTCCAACGCTTTGGCCAGCGCGTCCAGTTCAACCACTTCCCCGCGGGCATAGTTTATGAGGATAGAACCTTTTTTGAAATTCTTGATCGTGTTCTTGTTGATCATATTTTTGGTGGCAGCCGTTTCGGGTACATGCAGCGTTATAATGTCTGCCTGGCTTACCACGTCTTTCAACGTTTTCTTGGCAACGGCATTACCCAGCGGTAACTTGGTAATGGTATCGTAGAAGATAACATGCATACCCATAGCTTCGGCCAGAATGCTTACCTGCGTGCCGATATTGCCATACCCGATAATACCCAGGGTTTTGCCCCGAAGCTCATAACTGCCCTTCGCATCCTTCATCCATACGCCTTCATGGGCAGCTTTGTTTTTATCTACAATGCGTCTGATTAACAAAATAGACAGACCAATAACCAGTTCAGCTACGGAACGGGTGTTGGAATACGGTGCATTGAACACCGCAACACCCTGTTGTTTAGCATATTTTAGATCAACCTGATTAACACCAATACAAAAGCAACCGATTGCCTGTAGTTTCTTTGCCGCATCCAGTACACGCGGAGTGATCTGCGATTTGGATCGGATACCCAGCAAAT
The DNA here is from genome assembly GCF_045805085.1 of Niastella sp. Classification (NCBI taxonomy): domain Bacteria; kingdom Pseudomonadati; phylum Bacteroidota; class Chitinophagia; order Chitinophagales; family Chitinophagaceae; genus Niastella; species Niastella sp. Next base: position 30,690 of record NZ_JBJMLX010000371.1, on the reverse strand, counting down.
GCACGTCCTTCACTTCCTTAATCAGGTCTTCTTCACTTAATGCCCCCGTTACCTTTTTAACGGATGTGTAACCATTGTCTTTAAAGAATTTAACAGCCGTGTCAGAGATGTTCTCAAGTAGAAGAATATTTATCTTTTCCTTGGGATAACTCGTAATTTGTTTGTCGGTCATAATACTCCTACTGCTTTTACGTTATCTTAGTTAAAAGATTGCAAATATAGTTCATAGTTGCAAAAAGTTGGGCATAGAAATTGAATTCATGCCCCGTTACTGAACCGTTTTCTGTAACTTCGTACATTAGTTGAAACCATAAATTAATAGTCCTGGTGAAAAACATAGTCAGGTTGTTGCTAACCCTAGTGGTATTGGAGAGTTGTGCTCGAGTTAACAATAAGAAGGTTACTTCCTCCCCTATGAATGAAAGTGATACTTCATCACTTACTCATGCCGTTCCATTAACCCCCGAAGAGATGAGTTATTATAAGAGAAGGGTCAGCAGCCATCTCGACTCCACCTTCAGCAGAACCAGGTTCAATGGCAGCGTACTGGTGGCGAAAAACGGACAGATCATTTACGAATCGTACAATGGCTTCGTAGATCCCCGCACCAGGAAAGATTCCATCACGCCTTCCACCCCATTCCATCTTGCCTCAGTATCAAAGACCTTTACCGGTATGGCCACCCTTAAACTGTGGCAGGACGGCAAGCTCAATATCGACGATCCCGTTTCAAAATACTTACCGGGCTTTCCTTTGGAAGCCGTAACTGTGCGACTGTTGCTGAACCATCGCAGCGGCATTCCAAAGTACGACCACTACATGGGCGAAATGGGTTGGGATAAACACAAGATGGTTTCCAACCAGGATGTACTTGATTTCCTTATCGCCAACTACAAGAAAATACCTATAGCGCCCGCCAACCATGGCTTTAGTTACTCCAATACCAACTTTGCCTTGCTGGCCCTCATCATTGAAAAAGTAAGCGGCCTGTCGTACCCTCAATACCTGAAAAAGACATTTTTCGAACCGTTGGGGATGAAAGACTCCTATGTTTTCACCCTCGCCGATTCAGCGAAATATATGCCCTCCTTTTATTACAGCGGAAAAGAATATAGGTTCGAATTTCTCGATGCGGTGTATGGCGACAAAAACGTTTATAGCACCGTGCGGGATCTGCTGAAGTGGGACCAGGGCATGAAAAATGAGACCCTCTTTAAAAAGTCTACCCTCGACCAGGCTTATGCCGGTTACAGTTTTGAAAAACCGGGCACCCACAATTACGGACTGGGCTGGCGCATGTACCTGTTGAATAATGGCAAAAAGCTCATTTACCACAATGGCTGGTGGCATGGCAACCGCACCTCCTTCTATCGGATGCAGGATGAAGATGCCACCATTATTGCCCTGTGTAATAACGACTGCCGCTACGTATACAAGGTGAAAGAAATGGCCGATATCTTCGGCAATTACCTGCAAAATAATAACCGCTACGACGATGAAGATCCTAACCAGCAACAAGTTGGCGGGATTGAAAAGCCGGTCGTAAAACGTCGCTCACACGCCGTGGCCCATAAAAAGAGATCAACCGGCCACCGTTCTGCCAAAAAGTAATTAATTTTCGGAATGCAAATTTTTGCTACCGAACAAATTAGAGCGTGGGATGAATACACCATCCGCCACGAACCCATTGCTTCTGTAGACCTGATGGAGCGCGCCGCTACGGCCTGCTTCGAATGGTTACTGCAAAACAATTATAAGGGCAGGGCCTTTACCATTTTTTGCGGAAAAGGCAACAATGGGGGCGATGGCCTTGTAATTGCCCGTCTGCTGGCACAAAGCCATCATACCGTTACCGTTTACATACTGGAATTTGGCCACAAAGGAACGGTAGATTTTCAGATGAACCTGGCCCGTTTGCACGACACAAGCGCCAGCATCCGCTTCGTTTCTTCTGAAGAAACGTTGCATGGCATCCAGGCGGGAGACATAGTCATCGATGCGCTGTTGGGTTCCGGCATCAACCGCCCCGCCGACGGACTTACCGCTTACCTCATTCAACATATTAATAATAGTAACAATGAAGTGATTGCCATAGATATTCCCAGCGGCCTCTTTGTTGACCACAGCGGCCGGGGTAATATTGTAATAAAGGCTCACCACACCCTTAGTTTTCAATGCTTTAAACCGGCTTTCCTGATGCCCGAAAATGCAGCCGGCATTGGCGAAGTGCACCTGCTTGACATTGGGCTGCTCCCCGGTTTCCTATCCATCCAGGACTCGTCCCTGTTACTTATTGACCAGCCGATGATAAGGCAATTGCTGCAGCCGCGAAAACCGTTTTCCCATAAAGGCGATTATGGCCATGCCGCTCTTATTGCCGGCAGCTATGGTATGATGGGCGCAGCCGTTTTATGCGCCCGGGCCTGCTTGCGCAGCGGAGTTGGCAAATTAACCTGTCACATTCCGGCAGTGGGTTACAACATTTTGCAAACCTCAGTGCCCGAGGCCATGTGCAAAACGGGCCCGGCCAATGAAAGCGCCACTTCCGGCCATGCTGCGCAGGAAATGGACAAATACGATACTATTGGCATTGGCCCCGGACTGGGGTCGAACGTCAGCAATATTGCCCTTTTGTATTCGGTTTTTGAACAGAACCGCCGCCCCATGGTGATCGATGCCGATGGGTTGAACGCGATAGCACAGGAAAAAGCATTGTTGAACAAGATACCATTGGGCTCCATACTCACGCCGCATCCCAAAGAATTTGAACGGCTGTTTGGTAAGACGGCCAATGATTATGACCGCATACAGCTGGCTCAGCAAACGGCGACAGACAATAATTTATACATCGTTTTAAAAGGCAGGTATACATTTATTGCCTCACCCGATGGCAAGGGCTATTTTAACAGCACCGGCAATCCCGGGATGGCAAGCGGTGGCACCGGCGATGTGCTCACCGGTATTATTACCGGCCTGCTGGCGCAGAAATATTCACCCCTGCATGCCGCCATTTTGGGCGTGTACCTGCATGGCCGTGCCGGCGACCTGGCCGCTTCCTTTGCCTCCCAGCCTTCATTGATAGCCTCTGACCTGGTAGATTTTTTAGGTCAGGCCTATCAATCGTTATAAGAAAATCCTGATATTGCCGTTTTAAAATTCCCAATCCGATATAATATGAAAACGTCCCCTTTTCTGATCAACCTTATCATTTATGGGCCTTATGTTATATTACTGATCCTTTTCCTTATCTTCTTTTACCGGGCCATCCGATTCCATGGCATTACCAAACTGAAGAAATTTACGGTTGTGATGCTGGGCGCTTTTGTCGTTGCATTCGCCTTGCGCTATTTCAAATTGGGCTTCTTTGACTGGGTTCCCATCCAGTTTCTGAAAGTTGCCGGCAATGGAAATACAACCAATTTGCTGATCCTTTTAATAATGGTCTTTTTTGTTATTTCGATTACTAAGATCCGTACAGAAAAAAATACCAAATTCCTTACTGTAACCTGGTTAATCATTGGTTTGTTCAGCGCAGCGTTCGTGTGCTGGCTTGCCTATCTGTATATGCTCTGGGATGCGCCGGTTAACAACCAGCCAAACATACCTGGACTAATTATAAAGCCAGCCGAACCCATAAATTTTTATTTGAAAGAAATGATCTATCCCTTTTTGTGGGTAGTAGTTTGTTGTATAAGCCTTTGGAAGATCAGAAAAGAGAAACGCAGATAATTGTAGGCCCAATGTTGTTTTGACTAAAAATATTACTTTCGCCGCCAATTTAAACCCATTTATGAAACTGGAAGAACAGTTAAAGCAACGAAGCGGTAACCAATGTGAATTATGCAAATCAGGCGATCCGTTAAAAATATATGAAGTAACGCCCCAACCCTATAGCAATGCGGATGACACTATTTTGATCTGTGATACCTGTCGCGCACAGATTGAAAAAAAAGCGGAACTGGATAACAATCACTGGACTTTTTTATCAGAAACCATGTGGAGTGAAATACCAGGTATACAGGTTGTTTCATGGCGGATGTTGAATCGCCTGAAAAAGGAAAGCTGGGCAATGGAAAACCTGGATATGATGTACCTGGCTGAAGAAACACTAACCTGGGCCAAAGCAGCCGGCGATCATGATAACGACGACGCTGTTGAATTGCACAAAGACAGTAACGGCGCCCTGCTGCAAAACGGCGATACGGTGATCCTGACAAAATCACTGGATGTAAAAGGTTCTACATTAAATGCAAAAATGGGAACAGTTGTAAAAAACATTCGCCTGGTAGAAGATAATACCGAACAAATTGAAGGTAAAATAGAAGGCCAGGTAATTGTGATACTTACCAAATATGTTAGGAAGCAGAACGCATAGTGCTGAACGGTAATCATTAAGTTGCAGTATGCATTCCAGTGATCCATTTTCAACACTTGATAACCCGGCCTGGTGGGCGCTAACCGGTGTGCAACAACAATTTGCTATTGGGCCTCAGCAGGTAAAACGATACCAACGCGGCATCTTACCTTTTGCTGCGCTTGAAACAGCTACAACAGAAAACCTGGTTGCCCTGCGCGACCTGTTTGAGCCCGGTGAGATCTTTTACCTGATCGGCGAGCTGCCGCCATTGCCTGCCGGAATGCAGTTATTGAAAGAGCTACCCTGCGTACAAATGGTACTGCAACAACCGATAGCATTGCCTGACAACCTGGTTCCTGTTACCCCACTGAATGCGACGTATAGTGCTGATATGCTCCACCTCATTAACAAAGTGCAGCCTGGTTATTATGAAAAAGACACCTGGCGTTTGGGCAATTATGCCGGCATTTGGCAGCAGGAACAACTGGTAGCCATTGCGGGGGAACGAATGCGGCTTCATCAGTTAACAGAAATAAGCGCCATTTGTACCGATCCGGCCTATACCGGTAGAAAATATGCACAATACCTGATAGCCCATCTATGCAACAACAACCTGCAAACTGGCAATACGCCATTCCTGCATGTGGTTCATACGAACGAACGGGCCATCAGGTTGTATGAATACCTGGGGTTTACCACCAGAAGAACGATCCCTTTCTGGCAACTGGTGACTCATCCTTCGCCCCAATAGGAATTGCAATTGCCAATTGACTATCGCATCTTCCCGGTTTCCTCTTCCATAAATTTCCGAAACCGCTCCCGTAACGACAGGTACCACTCAATCAGTTGTTTGGCTTCTTCTGAAAGCGAAGAGCCCCCACCCTTTTCACCACCGGTTGCAGTGATCACCATGGGGCTGCCAACGATCTCATTCAACCGGTTTACAATTTCCCAGGCTTTCTTATACGACATCCCCATTTTCTTGGCAGCCTGGTTTATGCTCCCGGTTTCTTCAATTAGTTGTAACAACTCAACCGGGCCGGGACCAAAAAAGCGGGTTCCATTTCCTTCTACCCACAAACTGCCATTCACCCGAAATTCACCATTTGTTAATATGTCCCTCAAATGTTTTTTCATAATGCAATGATAAATATTCTAATATAACTCAACATTAGCTACTTAAAAGTAGAATCTCAAAAATAAACTACTCATACATCCCTAACCGTTATTTCTAACATATTGCAACCAAAGACGCCATATTCATTTTAACCAGATTCGGAGAAACCGGCATCGATGGACTGGTATAAGTTGATAAAGACCCGGGAAAAGACCTGGTAGAGATCCCGTTTGGCGATAAAGACCGCTTATATCGTTGATGTAGCACAAAACAAGCTGTATGATGTTATTAAAGACAAATCATACAAGGCTACGATCTCAACATAAACAAATAATAAGTTTCCGTAATTTTTTTAATAGCTGTTCCAAAACCGGGACAGCTTTTTTTTTAATGGGCCTGTCTAGCCAATAAGAAACTCCCGGTAAATGGGTGTGTATTAAAAAATAACCGGTTTACTGGTTATTTAAATTAGAAAAGCATTAACTTATAAACTTAACCCGTTATACATACTTAAATCAACTCCCGTTTGATGGATAAAAGTATGCCAGTAATAAACAACCGTTCCGATGATGTCATTTTAGTGTCGATTGAAAAAAGTTCAGGTGTGATAAATGGCATTTGGCCAAAGGAGGCCAGGCTGCATGGAGTGGCTGGAAAGCGGTGTGTAGGTAAAAAAATTCAGTCCTTTCTGATGCCCGGTTCAAAAGCTGTTTTAAAGAACGCCATTTCAAAAAAGAATAAACAGACAGAGGCCATCATCCAGCTCGAATTCTGCTCAAAAAAATTACCCGAGGCAACTTATGACTGTTCTATTTGGCAGGTACGCAAACAACCGTTAGTGTTGATGATACATAAGAGCGTGCGGCATGCAGCAGTAAACGCCTCGCATATGCCTCAGCCAGGCGATCTTATAGAATGGGGAAAGGCAGAACAATTGGTATTGGCCACAGAAAACAAGTGCAGGCGCATTCTTGAAAAAATAACCATGCCCATTGCGGTATATGAAGTACATGACCCCAAACGGTTTGTGTTCATCAACCCCAAATTCACAGAATGGTTTGGCTATACCATCGAAGATCTGCCGGATATAGATCACTGGACAAGGGCCGCCTACAAGGATGAAGCGTATTTTCAACAAGTGTTAAAGGTTTGGCGGGCGGAATTAGAAAAGGTATATAATGGGGAAAAAAAGGAATCCAGTCCGGTGGAAGCCTCTATTTATTGCAAGGATGGCAGTGTGAAGGAGTTGGAAATCTCCTTCACAACAACTGAGAACCTGCTCTATGTAACTTTTAATGACATTACCGAAAAGAATAGATTTATAAGGGCATTGCATGAAAAAGAAAAGAATTTCAGGAACATTTCCGAACAATTGCCAATTCCTATTTGTGTATTTAGTGATAAAGGCGAAACCCGCTTCGTGAATAATGCCTTTATTGATACATTTGGCTATACAAAAGAAGATATTCCCACCCGCAAAGAATGGCTGAACAAGGCCTACCCCGATGAAAATTATCGCAATATGGTGATTACGGCCCGCGAACAGGCTACCAAACGTCCTGCACTGAAAACAAAAACAACCTTATTATGCCAGTTTGAAGTAACCTGTAAGGATGGCTCAAAAAAACACATAGAATTCTCCATTTCCATAGGCTTAGGCAACAAGAACCTCTATGTGGTAGCCAATGATGTTACCGGCAAGGTGAAAGCCGAACAGGACCTGAAAGAATCGCACCGGCAACTACGGGAACTCTCCTCCTACCTCGAAAACATCAGGGAAGAAGAACGGAAACATATTTCCAGGGAAATACATGATGAGCTCGGTCAGCAACTGACCCTGTTAAAGCTCGATCTTATGCAAATGAGCAAAAAGCTGAACCCGGAAGAAAAGGAGATGATAGAAAAAATGAAACAGGCCGATCAGTTGCTGGCAGAAACCATGAAATCGGTACGCAAAATAGCCACCCAGCTAAGACCCAGCATCCTCGATAACCTGGGACTGGTTAGCGCGCTGGAATGGCAAAGCCGCGAGTTTGAAAAGAACTTTGGCATTCACTGCGTTTTTGAAAGCCTGCTGTACGAGCCACAATTCAGTGCAAAGCAATCCAATGCTTTGTTCCGTATCTACCAGGAAGCATTGACCAATGTTGCCCGGCACGCTGGCGCCACCAGGGTAGACGCCGTGCTTTCACAGGAAGAAAACAGGATTGTGCTGGAAATTCGCGACGATGGAAAAGGATTTAACCCGAATGAAATGGCCCACAAAAAAACGCTTGGTCTGAAGGGCATGCAGGAAAGGGCGCTGATGATAGATGGTGACTTTCAAATTGAAAGTACCCCCGGCAAAGGGACCTATATACTAATATCCATACCCATACTAATCACAAACCAGGAAATCACTCAACAGTGACAAAATTTTTAATAGCCGATGACCATAGCCTTATCCGCAAAGGCCTGAGCACTTTATTACGGGAAGAATTTCCCGGCGCCGAAGTGAGCGAAGTAACCGATTCTTCTGCCTTGCTGCACGAAGCCGTTGCCGCAAAATGGGACCTGATCATTTCAGATATTTCCATGCCCGGCCGCAACATCCTGGAAACCCTGAAGCAATTGAAAAAGATCCTGCCCAATACGCCTGTATTGATCCTGAGCGTGCATCCTGAAGACCAGTATGTGGTACGGGCCCTGAAAGCGGGCGCTTCCGGTTATCTAAATAAAGAAAGCCATCCCGAAGAACTACTGAAAGCCGTGCGGCAATTGCTGCAGGGCAAAAAATACGTAAGCGCCGAAGGAGCCGAAAAATTAGCCGCCTCGTTTGGCGACGACCCGAACCAGTTACCGCACGAAAAATTATCTGAACGGGAATTTGACGTGTTGAAACGACTGGCCTCCGGGAAAACGGTTTCCGAAATTGCCACCTTACTTTCCTTAAGCGTAAACACGATAAGCACCTACCGGTCGCGCATACTTGAAAAAATGAGCATGCAGAATAATGCAGAACTTACTTTATATGCGGTGGAAAATAAGTTGATTTAAAGCCTCCCCCCGGCCCCCTCCGGTGGAGGGGGAGTTGGCAGCCTCATAACTATTCGCAGTATTCTGGCTAGCGAGACTGCCGCGAAGAAGCCTTCTGCCTCACCCGCCGTCCGCGTGTCGCTGAAGCTTTAGCGGAAGCGCAAGCCTTGGCGTAGGAGGGCCGCGACGAGGCCTTTGCCCTCTGCCCTTTGCCTTCTGCCTTCCCCCCACTGCCTACTGCCTTTTTAACTTAATAATTTAATAACACTTCTTTGTAGTACAAACCACCACAAACAGTAATTGTCATCCTTACACAAAAACGACAATTGATCCTATTTACAGGTAACCTGTTTGGAACTACCTTTGCATTCTAAACAAACAAAAGGCAATGAATGAGCAATTCTCTCTGTATCCTCATAATTGATGATTCGGCCTTATTCATTCATCGTGTCCAACAACTGCTTTTAGAACGCTACAATGAAGCCTCCATAGCGGTAGCCGGCTGCTATGAAGATGGCATAACGATGTTCGCCAGAAAAATACCACACGTTGTATTCCTTGATATTAACCTGCCAGACAGGAGTGGGATTGATTTGCTGGTAAAGATCAGGGGCATCAACAAGCAGGTAAAAATTGCCATGCTTACCAATAACGACCCTGGGGAATATTTCGAAACATGCATGCGCCTGGGAGCTGATTATTATGTAGAAAAGTCTATGGGATATGACTCCATTACAGGTATAACAGATGAGGCCCTGGAAGGCCTTGTAAAACAAAAGTAAACTAGCTATGAACCTGAGTGACGGATCGTCACCGAATACTCCGCCTGCCTGCGGAATGGAATCGGTGTACTATGCAATTATTGACCAAGACGGCCGGATCCTTTCTATGAATGCGGCCATGAACGCTGAGTTTGGACCAGGAACCCCAAAGCAACTGGATCAATTTCAATCCCTGCTTTCAGAAACCGACCGGGAAGTTTTCGATACCCTGCTGGCAAACAACGATCCTTTTTTACAAACCCTGCCCATTAATCTGTACACCTATGCCGGCCCTAACCATACACAGACTTTTAAATGGTCATTTTTCCACCTGGTTTCAGGAAAAGAGACAAATGGCTATATACTTTGCGCGGGTCACATGAGCGAAAAGGCGTTGCAGGCTGAAAGCGTATTGAACATGCAACAAAACGCAACCACGCCAATTCATCAACAAAACGCCATCTCCGGCATGTTGTTCAAAATGCTGGAGCATGAGCGGTTGGTAATAGGACAAGAGTTACATGATAATGTGAACCAACTGCTATGTTCTGCCAAACTACACCTGGACCTTGTTCAGGTGTATAAGGCAGACAATCAAAAAGCCAAGGAAGTGACCATTGAATTATTGAAAGAAGCAATAAATGAGATAAAGAAGCTATCGCGTGGCATGGTGTTACAAAAACTACAAAAAGATACCCTACTCGAAAGTGTGAAAACTTTCATTGAAGACGTCAGGACAATCCACAAGATCAATATCCTTTTCGGTATCCATCACTTTAATGAAGACCTGATCTCTGATTACAAGAAGGTCAATATTTACCGTATCCTGCAGGAACAATTCAGGAACATAATAGAGCACAGCAGAGCAAAGACGGTGGTTATGACACTCGAAACCGATGACCGGCATGTAGAGTTGCTTATTGACGACGATGGCATTGGTTTCGAGCCTGACCACCAGGTGGATGGCATTGGATTAATCAACATCAGAGAGCGCACCCGTAACCTGCATGGTCAATGCGAGATCATTACCTCGCCAGGTAAAGGCTGCAGATTACACATCAGCATTCCTATATGAAAACCCATACATGTACATACTGTTCAAAATAATTGAGCATTGTACCTTTTCAAAAGCTTCTGACTTCCGTTCAGAAGCTTTTGATTTTTATAGCTACTGCACCCTACTATTTAGGCAAATAAGAAGCCCCTCCCGATACATCGGGAAGGGCCTATCAATTAAAGTAAATAGTAGCCGGTTATTAGTCTTTCTTAACGTCTTTAGTAACGGCCTTCGCATCGCGGGTATTCTTTTGCACCGCAATAGCGCCAAATAAAGCCAGTAAAAAAGAGAATCCGTAATACCCTTTTTCGCTGGGAAGGATAGTGGCATTCCACAAACCAACCGTTAATAATACAACGGCCAGAATTGTGCAGAACCAGCTTAAACCATAATAGATCTCTGTAACAGGAATACCTTCGAGTTTATCACGAACGCTTTTTTGAAGAGAAATAACAGCAAAAAGACCAAACATTAAAACTGTAAAATAATATCCCTTTTCATTCAGCTGCATTTCAGCGCGCCACAAGCCTATTAAAAATCCAAGCATACCGGCGCCAAGGGCAATCCACGAGGCTGCAATAAAGGCGTTTGAGGGTTTTTGATTCATGGGTTGTTTTTAAGGTTACATTCAAATGAACGGAAAAGTAAAAATAGCAAAATAAAGATAGAATCAAAACCCATAAAATATTCTTAAATTTATTGCATATCCCATCCGTACGCTTCACACGGAATCAGCATTCAATAGCCATTCAACCCCGTCACTATCATGAACAAGTTCAAATTGGTTATAACGGTTGCACTCATGGCCGCCACACTGATGTTTGCCTGCAGGGAAAAGCCAAAGAACATGCTTGCCAAAGAGATCAACTCCATTGATCTTAAAACAGGCAATGTGGTATTATGCGGTCCTGATGATAAAGGCCTGGGCAAAGTATCGTTTATTATTTCCGGCTGATTTTTACAATAAACAACTAAAGGTTATTACGGCGCCTAAAACGGTCACTGTAAAACGAAATGATTTTATTCGTTGAGTTTACGGGTCACAAAATTTTAAGAATTGTGGATCGCTATTATTTCCTGTTTCAACTGAACAAAATCTTCATCTTCGATTACTTTGCTTAAGCTGTAAGTAGCATGAGCATGACTAAATACAGCTTTGCATTCCCTGAGTATTGCCAGGCATTTCTCCCTATCCCCCAATTTCAGGGCAACTTTTGCCCGCGCTATATAGGGGTGATCATAACCATTCCTCCCGAGTTCCTGCGCTATCAGCAATTTCTCTTCGGCCTGCTGTAAGATGCCCGGCGATCCAAAGTCATAGACCAATCGCGCATATGCTATCAGGAACTCACCCCAATAGATATTGGCAGTAAAGTCTTCTTCAGGTTTATATATTTTCAGGAAGATGCCCTGCCCTCTTTCAAACAAAGCTAATACGGTGGCTTTGTCGTGCCGTGCATGATAAATGGCGGCCATGGCCATTAATGCATTGGTGGCGTATACGGGATACGTCCAGGCAGCCGGGTTAATATCCTGGGCCATGGTGAAGTATTTTACGGCCATTTCGTAATGGTACAATGCGTCGGCTGTACTACCTGTTTTATCCAGCACACCGGCTGTTTTTGCAAAAGCATGACCCAGTTCATTCAGCCTTTCGGGGTTTTCCGATTCAAAATTTGTTAACCGTTTTAATAAGTCTACCGCCTGTTGAATTACATCCTGCAGCTGGAGCGGCGTTTCGGGGTCATAATTTTCAATAATTCTTTTCATTTCGGTCACCCAATCCAGGTAAATAAGCGGGTCCTTTTCAGCCCTTCTATGCAATACTGTATGTTGTTTTTCTAAAAAAACGCCATGCCAGTACTTGTTTCGGGAGAAAGGCATTCTTACTATATCAATGCATTTATAAATAAGGGTCAGTTGATTTCCACCTCTGTAGTTTAATAACCCCTGTTCAAAGTACGCCAGGGCTATTGCAAAGTCTTCATCCCTGTATTGATTACCTGTCTTTATTTTATCCAGTAAGATCCCAACCAGATGATTGTTCAGCAGACTGGAATCGGGTTCCATTTTTAACGCCTGAAGTATTTCCTGCTCTGCCTTTTCCAGGTATGTCAGTTTTTCTTCCTGGTTTTCTTTCAGGTCAGCCCACGATTCGTAACAGTAAGCTCTTTGTTGATGATTTATATGGGATGGGTCCAGTTTATCGGCTTCCGCCAACAACTCAAGCAGGTAAGCTAAAAAAGAATCCGGTCCTTCCGTTGTTGTTACCTTATCGCACATATAGTCATAATGCCAAACAGCGTAAATGTCCAGATAGGCATCAGCCAGTTCCCTTTTATAGCGTTGCCGGTCATCTGCAGAAAGGCTTTCAACCAGATCATGCAACCTGCCATCATCCCGGGCGTTTGTTATTTCCAGTAATTGCTCATCCAATGCGTCTTTGTCCATGATGCCTGTTTTTTAAAACTGCTAAATACAATAAAACCTGTTACCCGGCAAGTGTCGTGACTAATTTAAATTTACTATCAAACTGCTATGAGTAGGAGAAATAGAACAATTGAGTAATTTTAAGCATTTATGACAGCAACCAATCTTTTCCCTATAGAAAAATACGGGCAAACAAAGCAGGAAATGATAACGGCCCGCAGGGCCATTGAAAAAGAAAAAGCCCAATGGTTAACGACGCGTAATGAACTGAAGCAGGAACGGGCCGCAGAACTGGATGAACAATTTAAAACCGCCTTTGAACGACTGGGCAGTTATGCTGTAAGTATGCACCCTGTTGAATTGCAGGAGGTGCTGCAAACACTCCGCCTGCTTGTTGAACAGGGCGCTTCTGCCGGTTTGTTGGGCGACTATGAATTAGGCTCCTTCAATCTGGCCATGCTGATAAAACAAATACCCGACATAACCGACAGCATTAACCTTGAGCAAACAAAAGAGATCGTTCGGTTAACGATCGTTGCCGGCGCCAACCTGAATACGCAAAAAGCGTATGTAGGCAATGGGGGCGCTATTAGCCTGGAGTGGATCTGCCTGTACCTGGCCGCTGGTGTTGGTCAGTCGCTTAAAAACCCGCATCAATACGCCTGCTGTTATACGCTCTTCAGCTGGATCATTGATAGCTTTCCCCGGACGCCGGAAACAAATTATTTTCATCCATTCAATATCTACCTCAATTGTTTACATTATTCAACCGCAGATGCTGAAATACAGGAAAAGCTCATCCTCGCTATGATCTCTTATGGTTTTTCACCATTCTACAAGGAGGATCCTTATCAAAACATATCTTTTTTCAGCCGGCTGATCACTATACAAATAAACTGGTTATTCCTGCTCTTCCCTTATGAAGAAGAAGCGACAAAACAGTATATAAATGCCCTGCAGCAGCAGGTAACAAAAGACGTTGCCACCAAACTCATAAATGCATTTACCAGCAGCAATAAAACCCGCAAGCATTTTAAAGCCTTCTTTTCCCTGCGCGCTCACTGGTTCCTGCGGTACATCGTTGACTCGACGCCTGAAATTATCTTCGGTTTGGTAAAAAGAAACGAGCAGGAAATGTTGGCGCCATTCCTGAAAAATTTCAAACCCGCCTTACATGCCCTGACAGATGACCAGGGAAATACCTTGTTACACCAGGCCGTGCTAAGCAGAGGTTTGGTTGAAAACACCATTCAATTGCTGCGCAACAGCGGCATTTCTTTACAGGTTACGAACAGGGAAGGCCTGACGCCTTTGTCGCTGGCGATGAAAAACAACAGGACGGAACTGATAAAACTGCTGCAATAAATATCATCATGTAACTACATGGTGATACTATGCAAAAGCCTCAATGCAATGGTTATTAATGCTTAATATATTGGCGTATTCTAATTTTTGGATTTCATCAGCGTAAATCGTAATTATGTGCATACATAATAGTTTATGATAAATTGCCAAACAATTGCCCTTTCTTTTTGCCTGCTGATTGGTAGCGCCGCTTACAGTCAACAGACAAACATCCTTACCATGGCCGATTCTGTACAAGCCATGGCCGAACAATTGATTAAAAAAGGCTTTAATGCCGGCGACGGATATGGCGAGGTTTGGATCAGGGACTTTAACACCTTTATGGATGTGGCCTGCAAAGTGAATGACAAAGCGCGGATACGAAAAAGCCTTCTCACCTTTATTCAGTTTCAACAGGCAGATGGGGCCATCCTCGATGGTTATATCCCCAAACCAAAAAGCACCAACGTTCCATACAACTATTATTTTACGCCGCTGGCCCCGGAATACGCCGGTCATAAGAACACCGTGGAAACCGACCAGGAAACCTCGTTGGTGCAGGCGATTGCCAAATACATTCGCAATACCGGTGACCAGTCTATTCTAACAGACACCATTAACGCCATTTCCATTCAGCAACACCTGGAACAGGCCCTGCAATTTTTAATGACCCATCGATACAATGCCACCTACGGATTACTCTGGGGCGCCACCACAGCCGACTGGGGTGATGTACAGCCAGAACATGACTGGGGCGTTGAACTGAATGCCGATACGCACCAGGCGATTGATATTTACGATAACGCCATGTTTGTGATCGCATTGAACGATTACCTCGGGATGGCCAATCTAACCGCCTCACAACGCCGGTACTGGACAAAAACCAGGGATAATTTCAAAAAGAATATCCGCAAACATCTGTGGGATGCTGCCCATCAAAAATTCCGGCCACATATTTACCTGGGCAGCTCACCCTTTCCCCCATCGTTCAACGAATCGGACGTGTATTATCATGGCGGCACCACCGTTGCCATCGAGGCAGGTTTATTAAGCAAAAGCGAAGTGGGACATGCCTACCGTAAAATGCAGGAAAATGTAAAACAGGCGCATGCTGCCACTATCGGACTCACGTTATATCCGGTTTACCCGGCCGGCTCGTTTAAAAATACCGGCATGGGCCCCTATTCTTACCAAAACGGCGGCGACTGGACCTGGTTTGGCGGCAGAATGGTAACGCAATTACTCCGGTATGACCTACAGAACGAAGCCCGCGAAGCTATTACGCCCATGCTGGAGCGCGTTTTGAAAAATAAAGGGTTTTACGAATGGTATACACCCGCCAATGAGCCCAAAGGCTCCTCCGGTTTTAAGGGTGAAGCCGGCGTATTATGGACCGCCATCAAACAGTTAAAAGAAAAGTCGTAGCAGGAAAAAATAAAAACCAGGTCGATCCGTTATACCCCCTTAAATTGTTCATCCCCTACAAACAATGAAACAATCAGCTCTAAAAAATGAGGTTGTTGGCGCTTATGCCTTTTTAGAAGACATGTACGACGATGACTATTTCCCTAACCACCTCGTTGACCAGTGCAAGGATATTTTAGTGGAACTGTGCTTTGAAATTGAGAGAACACACCCACAGGACCTGGATGCCTTGTATGTATTGACCCACTCGGCTACCGACAAATTCAATGACCTGCAGGACGCCTTTTATGAAAACGACAGCGAAATTGAAACTGGCGCCCGGGAATGTATAGCACAAAACTTTGAATTTATAGCCGCTTCTTATGGCTTTGAAGAGGCAGATGTCGAAGAATTAATAGCAACAAGAGATTGGTAAACAATTTCCCTTCAAAGCTGTTGGTATTTTTTAAAAATACATTCAATGGATCTTCAACTTCATAACAAAACAGCTTTTATAAGCGGTTCTACAGCCGGCATTGGACTGGCCATTGCCGAAGCACTATTAAAAGAAAATGCTACCGTTATCATTAACGGACGAAAACAAAGCCAGGTGGAAGAAGTGGTAAAAGCCCTTCAACAGGCTTTTCCGAATGGCAGGGTTTCCGGTATAGCCGCTGATTTTGGGAAAAAAGAAGAAGTGGATGCCCTGATAAAACAGCTGCCGGCAATCGACATCCTGGTTAACAACGTAGGCATATTCCAACCCAAACCTTTTGCCGAGATCCCCGACGAAGACTGGTACCAGCTTTTTGAGGTGAACGTGATGAGCGGCGTACGGCTGTCGCGGCATGTATTTCCAAAATTGTTACAACAGAACTGGGGCCGCATCATTTTTATTTCCAGCGAATCAGCCGTTTTCATCCCTGATGAAATGATCCACTATGGCATGACGAAAACCGCCCAGTTGGCTATTGCCCGCGGACTCGCCGAGCTGACAAAGGGTACCAACGTAACGGTGAACAGCGTTTTACCCGGACCCACTAAATCGAGAGGTGTTGGTGATTTTGTAAATAATCTGGCTACACAGGAAAAAGTAAGCTTTGACGAAATGCAATCTAAATTCTTCCATGACTTCAGGCCTACCTCCCTGTTACAACGGTTTGCAACAACTGAAGAAGTAGCAAACATGGTGGCTTACGTAGCCAGTCCGCTGTCTTCCGCTACCAATGGCGCAGCGCTTCGGGTAGAAGGCGGTTTGATAAAATCTATTTTATAAATAAAAGCAGGCAGCAAATTACTTGCTGCCTGCTTGCTTATAATCATTTTCGCTTTCCCGTTTCAATGCCGATAAACTCAAAGTACTGGCCTTTCAATTGATAGAGAATGTTCTTCTTTGTTACCTGGTCTTTGTCGTCAACAACAGGAATATAAATGATGTTCAGTTTGTCGTCATAGGTAATTAGCTCCAGCGGTCGCTCAGGCCTGTCAACAACACTAAAAAAGTCAAACGCCACATTAATAGTATTCAACTTTTTTGTTTTGGTCTTGAACAACCTGACTGTATCCATTAATTTATTGCCTTCGATACTATAGCAGGTAATAGACTGCTGTGCATTCTTCGTTGAAAAGATACCGTTCGTTACAGCTAAATAATAATTCTTCTTAATATTTATGGTAAATATTTTAGAGCAAAAATAAGCGGGACTACCATCTTCAAACTGTAGAACCTTTGTAAATACTTTACCATTTGCTCTCCATTGGTGCATTACTTTAAAAAAGTGCATGGTACCGCCAGTCCAGGAATCCCAGCTGTAGATCCTGACATTCCCGTCATCAGAAGTTTTCACAAAACAAAAGATGCTGTCAATAAGCTTTTTAAAAGGGTAATTCAACGTACCCGGATTATTTTTAATGAAGCTCGTAAATTCATTCTCGAACTTTTCAGCATACAAATTCGTGCTGTCCTCATTTTCCCGAGCAAATGATTGCAGTTTCGAGTAAAGCTTTACAAACTTATCTTCCTGAGCGGAAAAATTTACAGTTTGTGCAAAAGGCTTTTCAATAGTCAAGATCATTACTACAAAAGACAAATAGATCAATCTATGAATTCGCATCATTATAGGTTCTTAGCTTTATTAAAAAATGGGGAAAATTTCAGTTTCTTCGGGTCCAAAATATGTTTCTCCCAATGCATCGCCTACTGATAACCCAAGCAGGGATGTTTGGGCCAGACCCAATTTATTTATAGTTGTCATGTGTACGTTATTTTGTCAAATGTATCAAAATCGTACAAGATCAGTCCGGTTTTGTACGGTTGTTCAGGATAGATAATTTGTAGGGCACTGGCTGCTAACTCCTTGAGAAAATGGCATAGTGTTTAGGGCTATTCTGCAAACCAGCTATAAAATGCTTAAGAATCATCTGAAGGTTGCTTTCCGAAGTATCTGGAACAATAAATTCTATTCGGCGATCTCCATTTCTGGATTGGCAATTGGTATTACGGCAGGTATTCTCATCCTGCTTTGGTGCCAGGATGAAAAAAGTTATAACACACACATCAGAAACTCAGAAAACATATACCGGGCGGTTCCCGGCTTTCTTTCCAATGGAGATAAAAAATATTTCCCAACTACTCCTCCTGCACTTGGCCATGTTTCCAAACAGGTACCGGGCATAGACAAATCGGGTCGTTTTTTTAAGAGCTGGGAGCAGATGGTGTTCGCTTATAACGGAAAAAACTTTATTGAAAAAAGCGCTGCCTACATCGATGCCGACCTGTTTACGATCCTTGATCTTCCTTTTATTGAAGGGAACCGGGAAAAGCCTTTCCAGGACAAGCATTCTATGGTAGTGACCGAAGCTTTTGCGAAAAAGTTTTTTGGCAATGATAACCCTTTGGGAAAAGTGATAACACGAGAAGACATACAACAAAGCTATACAGTTACCGGGGTGGTGAAAACCTTGCCAAATTCCCAGTTGAACTTTAATTATTTTCTTCCCCTGAACAGTATTGATGGCTTAGACCAGGACTGGAACAACTATGATTTGGAAATGTATGTACAGTTGCATCCCGGAACGTCAATAACGTCTGCGGCCGCCAAATTAACCCAGCTTCAAAAAGCGAGCGTTTCAGATAACATTACTAAAACATTGCATTACCGGCTGCAGCCATTGGCAGAAATACACCTGTACAATCCCGATGGCACTGAAGGGTTGATCACCATGGTAAGGATCTTTACCTGGGTAGCAATTGTCATACTTCTGATCGCATCCATCAACTATATAAATCTTACTACTGCCAAAGCAGCGCAACGGGCAAAGGAAATTGGCGTGCGCAAGATCATCGGCGCTGCGAAGTCGCAACTCTTTTTCCAGTTTATCAGCGAAACCCTTCTTGTGTTCTTATTAGCAATGGGTTTATCGCTCTTGCTGGTAAAATTGCTGTTCCCATTGTATAATTCAATTACCGGTAAAGCCCTTTCATTTAATTTATTTGATGCGGCCATATTAAAAGTATTGGCGATCACAATGACAGTAACGTTGATCGTGTCTGCCATTTACCCTGCCATCCTGCTTTCCTCCTTCAAGCCATTGCAAGCCATTAAAGGAAAATTCTCCATTGGCAGGGGTAATCATTTCATGCGAAAGGGACTGGTGGTAAGCCAGTTTTGTTTTTCGGTTATATTTATCATTTGTACTATTGTTATTGGGAGGCAACTGACGTATATCCAGACAAAGAACCTGGGGATGGACAAAGAAAATGTGTTTCGCTTCGACCTTAAAAATATGCGGGGAAAGTATGAAGCCGTCAAAAACGAACTATTGCGCGAGCCATCGATAACTGGTATTACAGCGGCCGGACAGGATCCATTGCAGGTTGCCTCTAACACCACCAAGAATGACTGGGCGGGTAAAGACCCCAATAAAATTTTGCTGATAGCCACACTGCCTGTTGAAAGAGATTTTCTATCAGTAATGCATATTCAGGTAAAGGAAGGAAAAGGGTTCACCGGCACCGCAGCCGACTCCGGGTATTTTCTTTTAAATGAAACCGCTATCCGGGAAATGGGGGTGACAGACCCGATAGGCAAGTCATTTACCTTGTATGGCGTCCATGGCGCCATTGCAGGTGTTGTTCAGGATTTTCATTTTAAAGATATGCACTAGAAAATAGGCCCTTGCGTCCTATTCTGGAAACCTGACTGGATAGGTCAATTATACGTGAAAGCAGCTCCGGGACATACACCGGAAGCCATTGCAGCGGTGACGAAGCTCTGGAAAGCCTATAATCCCGGATCTCCGTTTGAATATAGTTTTCTGGATGATGCCTTCAACAAAATGTACATTACAGACCAGCAGATAAGTTTACTGTTCAAGGTGTTTGCCTTTATTGCGATCTTTATTTCCTGCCTGGGGCTTTTCGGCCTGATGACCTATACCGCTCAATTAAAAACCCGGGAGATCGGCATCAGAAAAGTGTTGGGCGCCAGCGTTACTGCTGTAACGGGTTTATTGGCAAAAGAGTTTATCACCCTGGTGTTGCTGGCTATTATAATCGCATCCCCCATTGGCTGGTATTTTATGGATCATTGGTTGCAGGATTTCGCCTATCGCAGCCCCCTCTCCTGGTGGATATTCCCGCTGGCGGGCTTTGCGGCGCTTTTAATTGCCGCATGTACAATTAGTGTACAGGCAATCAGGGCAGCATTGGCTAATCCCGTTAAAAGCCTTAGAACTGAGTAAATCCGTAAAAAGAATACAACTTCCGGGAATTAGTATTATTCGCCTGGGGGCCTTTAGTAAGACCTTTACATCATCAATTAAATCTTACTAAAATGAACAAGACAATCTTTATTACAGGCGCCAGCAGTGGAATTGGAAAAGAAACCGCGAAACTGTTTCAATCAAAAGGCTGGAACGTGATCGCTACCATGCGGAAACCTGAAATTGAGACCGAACTGACAACCTTACCCAATGTACAGGTAACAGCACTCGATGTATTGAATGCCAATTCGATCGACAAAGCAGTGAATGAAGGCATCCAAAAATTCGGTAAAATTGATGTGTTGCTGAACAATGCCGGTTATGGCGCCTATGGTCCGTTAGAATCTTTTTCCAAAGAAAAGATCGTTCGCCAGTTTAATACCAATGTGATCGGCTTATTAGATGTTACCAGGGCACTCCTCCCCCATTTTAGACAAAACAAAAGCGGTGTTATCATTAACATTTCATCCATCGGCGGCAAAATAACCTTTCCGTTAGGCGCTCTATATCATGGCACCAAGTTCGCTGTTGAAGGAATATCCGAATCTTTGAGCTACGAAGTAGAACAATTTGGAGGGCGGGTAAAGATCGTTGAACCGGGCGCTATTGCCACCGATTTTGGCGGTCGCTCACTGGATTTCAGTAATGATGAAACTATCACCGAATACCAACCGCTGGTGGCAAAAATGTTGTCAACTATACCAGCCATGTATCAAAATGCTTCACCAGGAAATGTGGTGGCACAGGTAATTTACGAAGCCGCTACTGATGGCACCCATCAATTGAGGTATACCGCAGGAGAAGACGCTAAAGCAATTATTGCGAACCGCCAGCAACAGAACGATGCAGGTTTTATTGGTAGCATGAAGACCCAATTCGGACTTTAACTGATAAAAAAGTTACTTACTTTTATAATTATGAGTGTATTTGTTCACCTGCATACGATCACAGACCTGCTCAAATTTTTTAATTTGACTAAAATTCATCACCCCCTCGTGGCGGTGGTGGATTTTAGCCAGGTAAGCGAACATGTAAGCGAGGAGATAACCGTAGCGGCCGATTTCTACTCGGTGATGTTTAAAAACTATCACAGCAATTCGGTAATGTACGGCCGTAAAATTGTCGATTTTCAGGACGGTAGCCTTATTTGCCTGGCCCCCAACCAGGTAATTGAAATGGACAGAGATACAGAAGCCTCAGCAAACATGTCGGGCTGGGGATTATTTTTCCATCCGGATCTGATCAGGACCACTTCCCTGAATGACAAAATGAAAGACTATAGTTTTTTTTCATACGAAATATCCGAAGCGCTTCATTTGTCGGAAAAGGAAAAGCAGATCTTATACGATTGTGTACTAAAAATTCAGTCTGAAGTACAGGAAAACATAGACGTGCATAGTCAAACCATCATCGTTTCCACGATTGAACTGCTGCTGAATTATTGCACCCGGTTTTATGGCAGGCAATTCATAACCCGGAAAAGCTCTAATAACGCGGTGGTGGTTCAAATTGAAAAATTGCTGAAGGAATATTTCAGGAGAAGCGATATAACAGAAACCGGTTTACCTACCGTAAAATATTTGGCAGAGCAGGTGCATTTATCCCCCAGTTACTTAAGTGACCTGCTGAAAAAAGAAACCGGCAAAAACACCCAGGACCATATTCATTTTTATTTAATAGAAGAAGCCAAGAACATTCTATTAAGCACGAATAAATCTGTTGGCGAAATAGCCTACTCATTGGGTTTTGAATACCCGCAATATTTTAATAAGCTCTTTAAGCAAAAAACAGGAAAAACGCCTGTGGAGTTCAGGAGTAGTTAATTACAAACCCAATTCTTCTGTTTGAATATTAGGAACAATACTAAATCCAGCTGTTTCAACATCCGATGCCAGCACACCTTTTGCAAGTGCTATATTCTCCTGCCAGGCTTTATGATCAGAATTATACAGATTCCATTCTTTTTCATACACTTTTTTATCCTGGTGGGGCGCCGCTGCAATCAGTGCTTCGAGTTTTTTGATCTTTGTTTTTGATGAACCAAACAACCGATCAAAAAAGGAAGGCTTGTAACCCGCCAGGCTCTTTTTGGCAGCTTGCAGGTGGTCATCTTTAAGAACAGGGCGAACGGGCTCCGGATCATTCGCTATATCCAGCCAGTTCAGCGTTTCACTGGCATCCTTATGGGTGGAAGAGATCAGTTCAATATAATCATTGTATTCCTGGACTGCCTTTTTCCCGTTTTCAAACTCTTCCTGTTTAAGCATCGCTTTATATTGCTTTGTAGCCAGGCTTGCACGACGATGCTCTTCCCGTTCCAACTTATTTGCGTATGCAACAACTGATCGTAGATTACCTTTCCAGCCCATATCTTTGTTTTTAATAGAAACAATTTTAGTGGGCTAGATTACTACAATTTAGCGATCAAAAAACAGGTTTTTTTCACGTTTTTTGATTGATTATATGTTTTCTTTTATCAATTAAGAATATTAGCACCCAGCTTATTCAGCCAATATTTTCTGTCTTTTTTTGTGCAGGTACAATGCATCCTCTTCAAACCAGCCTAAGTGAACACCATCATCACCAAAGTCGATTATCTGGCCATTTTTTACGATCAGGCTGATATAGTTGTTTGAGCCGGTCTCTACCTTAATTTCTGCATATCTGTTTTTAAACTCATCAGAGACGTGGATCTCCCTGATGGTGCTTTTGGAAAACGCATCCTCCGCATTACTGATCTCAAATTCCCTAAGATGCGCTTCCACATGACTTTCCCCTTCCATCTGTTCAACCCCGTAATCAGCCACATGAAAAGCAAACAGGCATTCTTCCCAGAGTAGATCTTTTACGCGACCCAACTGATCCTGCTTTAATTGGAGCAGATCATTAACAATAGCGGCCATTTTATCAGTCACCTCAACGGGCTGGTCCAGGTCAGGGAACAGAACAATTTTTATCGCATCATTAAATAGAGGTATAAAGAGAGACAGATTGCCCAACTTATTTTCGTCCCAAACGGTTATTGCTGCCAGTTCAGCCTTTGTCATATATATTGTTTTTGGCAGCGTAATAATACATCTTTTACTATAAAATGGCAAAGGGCGTATATTATCGTGCTGAAGTAAAAGAGCTGAAAAAATCGTAATTTGTTAAAGATCGGTTTTAAGTATATTTGTTACCCGAAAAAAGCAAATTTCGGGCAGTAGCGCAGCCCGGTAGCGCACTACGTTCGGGACGTAGGGGTCGCAAGTTCGAATCTTGTCTGCCCGACTAAATTGGACAAGGCAGCAGAAATGCTGCCTTGTTTGTTTTTATCATCTTCTGTAATGCTGTTCAGTCGCGCAATTGGCTGAAATACTTCGTTTACTTCGTCAGTTAGAAATGCCGCATTTTTGTGGTAATAGCTTATTCCTTTGGGGAATACCAGGTTTATAAGTTTTCACTTCTGCTGCTATGGGATTCTGGCGGAGTAGGGGTAAACGAGTCATGCTGTTTACTGGTGCGGTAATCGAATTCAAACAATGGTTTAGCGATGTCGTATTTTTTTTGTAAGAAATAGGTATATCCTTTGTTTCCCGAAATAATTCCTTTCCAAACTTCAGAATTTAACGCATTTGCCATTTGCATGGCAACATCAAAATAATAAAATGCAGAATCGTAGTTGCCAATATTGCATAAGCCTGTTGCAAAGCAGGCTTCATTAGTTGTTTTATGGAATCCTTGGCCGCCTTGTCCCGTATTTTCCATAATATAGTTGCCCACAGGTGTTTTATGCACACCTGGAAATAGGTCCTGCCGAAACACCTTTTTTGGGAGCTCATTTAAAGTGCGGAAAACAATGGCAGTGTCTGTACGCTGCAATATATTCACGATCTCATTGAAATATTTGTTTTGTATCATCATCTGCGTCTAAACTTTTTACCCATGCATCCAGGGGCAAAGATTTGTTTTGTGAAAATGCAGGAACATTTTTTTGAAGAAAGAAAAATAATATAAATAACAGGTATGGCATTTTGGTTAGGAGCATCATTGAGTATTTTCCCGCAACTAAGGTACGCCCTTAAAGAGTAAAAAATATTGATGTTGCCAACGTTATCATTGCAAATATGCATACAGCCACAAGTTGTCGTTTGACCTTAACTAAACAAAATGGGTTAAAACACGGTGATTTGTAAAAGAGAATTATTGTATTTTTAAATGATTGTTCATAGGTTCTTATCCTGCGAAGATTTATTTTCTTTTACTTTTTTGTAACAGGTTATGACTAAAAAACCGCCATTCCGCAAGTTGAGGGGCTATGCCTTCGACCCATCCCTCTCCATGCAACTTGACACTGTTGTTATTAACGACATCACCTACAAAATCGATTGGGAGGACTTTGATCCAAACGAACAGGGTATTATCGGCGAATACATTGAAGTACTGGACTTCGATCCTGCATCCAATGCCATATATAAACCAGTTAACCTGAATGATCCATATATTTTAGCTTCCGATGGTTTGGACCCCAGTGAAAGCAATCCCCAATTTCACCAGCAAATGTGCTATGCCGTTGTAATGACAACCATAAAAAATTTCGAGCTGGCATTAGGTCGAAAAGCTTTATGGAGACCTCGTTTTAAAGAAAGCGGGCCCAATCGTTATAAAGGTGAGTACATTCAAAGACTACGCATTTACCCCCATGCATTAAGAGAAGCCAACGCATATTATAGTCCACAAAAAAAAGCGCTTCTGTTTGGTTATTTTTCTGCTTCACCGGATGATATTACTCAACATATGCCGGGTGGGTTAGTGTTCAGCTGTCTTAGCCACGATATTATTGCTCATGAAACTGCACATGCACTTTTGGATGGTATGTATAGTGGTTACACCAGTCCTACCAATCCCGACGTTCTGGCTTTTCATGAAGCATTTGCCGACATTGTCGCTTTATTCCAGCATTTTACCTTTTCTGCGGTCCTTAAGCACCAGATAGCAAAAACCAAAGGTAATCTGGAAGATCAAAGCCTTCTTGGGCAGCTGGCGCAGGAGTTTGGCAAAGCTATTGGTCATTACGGAGCGCTACGTGATGCAATTGGCGAAAAAGATGCAAATGGAAACTGGCAAATAAAAAAGCCGGACCCCATGGAATATGAGCAGGAAATGGAATCGCATAAAAGAGGCAGTATTCTCGTTGCTGCAGTATTTGAAACTTTCCTGAATATTTATAAAAAAAGGGTGGCAGACCTGCTTAGAATTGCAACCGGCGGCAGCGGCGTTCTTCCGGATGGTGAGCTACACCCTGACCTTGTAAACAGACTGTCGAACGAAGCCTCTAAAACAGCGGGTCATATATTGCGAATATGTATCAGGGCGCTCGATTATTGCCCTCCGGTTGATATTACATTTGGCGACTACCTCAGGGGCATCATCACTGCAGATTTTGATATGGTTAAAGATGATGAATGGGGATACCGCATTGCATTTGTTGAAGCTTTCAGAAAACGCGGCATCTATCCAAAAGGAATTAAAACATTGTCGGTAGAAAGTCTCGTTTATACAGCAGAAAACATTGAAGTGCTGAATTCGCAGTTCAATAAACTAGGTGAATTTCTAAGAGGGTTTAAAGAAAAAATTTCGTATGTAAAAGACAGAAAGAAAATATTTGAAATTACAGGAGCCTATATTTCCGGTACCCCTTATGAAGGTGAGAACATACAAGGCCTTCACGAAAGGCTGGATGCCAAATTTGATGGCTCAAGAGAGTTTGAAAAATTGACCGGTCTTAAATTTTCTCTGGACTGGAAAGCAGTCGGAGTACGTACGTCCGACTTTTCACAAGGCCCAACCTATCAGGTGCATTCTCTAAAGGTTGCGAACAGAGTGGGACCTGAAGGAAACATAATTAATCAAATTGTATTGTCACTTATACAAAAGGCGGGCGTCAGGTTTACTACTGACCATGTTGGCGTATTTCAGGATGAAAAGGTTTTTTTTCATCCTTTTCCCTTACCCGACAATGAGGAACGCCCTGCAAATATGTTTGAAATTAAAGGAGGATGCACGCTCATTTTTGATTTGGATTCCTTAAGGTTGAAATACTGCATCAGTAAGCCGTTACTCAGTAAGCGGGATCTGTTGAGCGGCAGATATCTACTCGATCCTGAAAGGGTACAAAGCCACTATGACTTTCTTTTTGGCGATTCAGATAATGACGTATACGGCCGGTATTTCAGCGAGTTTAGTGATAAATCCTCAAACGAACCATTTGCCTTTCTTCACCGGTAAAACAGTAAAACATGACACCAAAAGTTGATAAAATTATAGTCAGAATGTACCGGATAGGCACAGGAGATTGCTTTGTGCTCAAGTTTTTATCAGGGGAGCAGGAAACATTTAATATGATGATAGATTGCGGCGCCTGTCAGGGCGATGGTGCAAGATTCTCATCTTTTGTAAATAAAATTAAAGATTATGTAGATGGTCATTTGGACCTGCTTGTTGTAACCCATGAACATTTGGACCATATTATCGGATTTAAAAGAGCAAAAGAAGCCTTTCAACAGTTTGAAATTGATAATGTGTGGGTAGCCTGGACAGAAGACCCCTCAAATGATCTTGCTGATACCTTAAAAAAGAAATACGGGAAAGACGTTCAAAGTCTGGCGTTAGCGGTGCAAAAGATCGAAACAAAGTTGAATGATCCTAATTACAAAGAGGCTGTTGAGGAAGGAAGAAGAGGCACGTTTACATTACGGGCGCAAAAGCGGTTTCTTACCGGCCTGAAAGATTCACTTGAATTGTACGCACAGGCAAAGGAGTTTAATTTGTTGGCAGCAGAAGGCCGCAGCAATGAAATGAAACAGGCAATGAATTTTGTATTAAAAGATATTGCACTCAAGACAGGGCAAAGCCCACACTATTGTTATCCCGGCATGGCGGTTCCAAAGCTAAAAGGAACAACCGGCATAAGATTTTTCGTGTTGGGCCCGCCTGAGAATGAGGCGCTCTTAAAAAAGGAAGAAATTAAGGATGAGGATTATGAAAGAAAGTTTACTGATACAACGGACCAATCCTTCATCACTGCATTAACTTCTTCCTGTCCCGCTGACGATGATGCCGCACCGTTCTCGGACAAGTATTACCTGACTGACACAGAAAGAACAACCTACGAAGATAATTATCTTATAAAGAACCCCTGGAGAAGGATTGACACGGATTGGTTATATAATGCAGGCAGCCTGGCGATAAGACTGGAAAAATACATCAACAATACAAGTCTGGTGCTTGCAATTCAGTTTGAAGACAGTGAACGCGTTTTATTATTTCCCGCCGACGCTCAATCCGGTAACTGGAAAAGCTGGCATGCATCAAATTTAAAATGGACTGTAAAAAAGAATGGAGAGAAAAAACAGATAACAGCGAAGGATTTACTGGAAAACACCGTTTTCTATAAGGCGGGGCATCATTGCAGTCATAATGGAACAGCCTCAAAGAGCGGCCTTGATTTAATCAATCATGAAGACCTGATGGCAATGTTGCCGCTCGATTATGGGAATATAAAACCCGGTTGGAAAAGCACTATGCCAGGCAAGGGATTATATAAAGAGCTGATCCGAAAAACAAAGGGCCGCCTTTTCAGAATTGACAAGGGATTGGTAAGCGAAAAAGCTGCCATAACCGAACGCGAAAAACTAAGCAGAGCGGAAACAAAGAAATTTGAAAATGCATACAAGGTGGAGAATGACTTTATTGAATTAACGATAGAAGGTTGAATGGTTGAGTACTGTAAAAAACAACAATCATCGACCATTACCCACTGCAAACCTTTTGTATGAATGCCAATAGCCACACATCTTTAACCGTCACCGACGATATTGCCGCCGATGCTTTGGTTGACACCGAAACATTGCGATTGCCTAAAGAACCCTTCCGGAATATTGCCCTGATGTTTTCAGGAGGCGGCTTCAGAGCAGCCTCGTTTTCGCTTGGGGCACTATCATACCTGTACCGAATCAAATACAAGGACCAGGACCTCCTTCAAAATGTACAATTCACCACCTCTACTTCCGGAGGTTCCATTACCAATGCATTTTATGCCACCCGGCTTTATACAGATAAAAACTTTTCGTTTCCCACATTTTACCAGGAGCTTCGAAATAAACTGGATGGCGAGACCATGTTGCAATGCGCTTTTGATATATTAAAAGATGACAGCCACTGGACTGAACAAGGCACGTTAACAGATGATGAGGGACATAAGACAACGATCTTTAAAAAAAGGAATCTTATCAATGCCTTTGCAAAAACCTATGACGAATTGTTATTTAGCAAGACTACACTGGGTGATCTCCTTAATAATTCCAAAGACGTACCGGACCGTAAAGCGCCCCATCTTCATGAAATATGCTTCAATTCCACTGAGTTTAATAACGGCCTGAACTTCTACTTTCAGGTCAACGGGTATTCCAATAAAGTTATGCCCAGAGGCAACGGGTATCTGAAGTTTGAGGACTTTATTGCCGCAAAAAAAATTAAGCTCAGTGATATAGTTGCCGCTTCTTCCTGCTTTCCCAGTGGTTTTGAGCCCATTCTGTTTCCAAATGATTTTGTACATGAAGGCTGCACCGACGTTAATGAAATGTTGAATGCAATAGACTATAAACACAACAACCCGTTGAAATTATGTACGGTCGCTAACCAGCCTTTCGCACTGATGGATGGAGGCATTGCGGACAATATGGGAATACACAGCGTTATGATAAATGATGATGAGCGTTCCCTGGAAGATAAATTCGATCTGATACTTTCCTGTGATGTTACAAGCTATTTTAATAGTCCGCTGAAAACATCCACCTCAAAAAGAAAAGGCATCTCTGCAAAGATCACCCTGCAGGCAGTAATTAACTGCTTCAAGTTTACCATTTTAATTTGCCTTGCCACCATCATCGGAATTGCCACAAAAAGAGCACTGACGCTGAGTTATCTGCTATTAATTCCGTCTTTGACCTTAAGCGTTATTTACTTTCTGTTTTACTGGCAATTAAGAAAGTTGAAAAAGAAATCGGGCGGAACGGTTAAGGTCGCTTTGAAGTATATAAATTATTTTCTCAGGCTGCCTTTCGGTTCGCTTCTGCCCATGCTACAAGAACGGGCGAAAAGCTCACTTTTGTTTGTGACCGATCTGTTTTTAAAACAAATTCGGCGCAGTCAGTATGACCACCTGTTTACAAGCCCTTTAATAAAAGACAGGGTTATTTCCTGTCTTATTTACGAATTCAGCAGTGCTCATCAGCAGCGCCGTTTGAAAAATCTGGATGAACGGGATTCAAAATGGTGGAACAGCATCAATAATGTGAACATTTATTACAACCATGCAAACGGAAATCTTGGCGGAACACAGGTAAGCAATGGCGGTCCGGCAGCCGGACCGCTGGATGCTGGCAAGGACCGTCCGTCGTTGATCATGGCGCCCGATCGGGAATTCACCGCTTCGAGCTACGTGCACAAGCAGCTTTCTGCAGACACCCCGCGCGACGGCCGCTCTGCCGCCATGGTGGCAGAGCTGCAGCGCCAAATCAGGATGCCGTCTGGGGTGACGTCGGTGAATATCGATCAATATTCGCCGCCTGTTTATGTCGCCTCCAGCAATCAGCCGACCGTGCGCGTCAAGGCGGAACGAGCCTATGATGCCACCTGGACCTTCGAGCCAATCCAACAACAATGGGAAAGTGTTCCACTCCCCGACAGCTTCCAGCCGTCAGCCGGCACCGACAAGGAGGCAATCGTCTATCAGCCCTCGACCGGACATTACTGGGAATTCTGGGGAATGGAAAAAAGCGGCCGAAAAATTTCCGATTCCTCCGGTCGGACCGTAGACGAATGGCGTGCCGCCTGGGGCGGGAGGATTGACAATCTCGCGAGGAATCCCGGTTATTTTCCGACGACTCCGGAGGGATATAAATTCGGCACAGCCGCTACCGGCCTCGTCTTGCTCGCAGGCCTGATCACGATCGCCGAACAACGCCGGGGCGCGATCAATCATTCGCTCCACATAGCCCTGCCCAATACGCGGCGAGCAGTGTGGGTGCATCCGGCGCAACGAACCGACGGCGCCACAAACGATCCCGATGCGATCCCTCAGGGAGCAACGTTCCGGATTCCAGAGGGCGTCAACCTGGACGAAATCGAAATGGATCCCTACGCCAGGATGCTGGCTCGCGCTGTTCAAAGATATGGAATGGTGGTTCGGGATACGGCCGGCGTCGTAGCCTTCTACGCCGAAAATCCGATGTCGAAGCAAGGGGAGGATCATCCCTATTTCGGCATCGGCGGCATCTTGCGCTGTCCGGGAGGGCACATCGAAGCGTCATGCTATGCCGACAGCAATAATCGACTTCGCGGATTTCCATGGGACTATCTGTATTTCTTGATTGGTATTGTGTGGTTTTGGGTAAGATTG
>NZ_JBJMLX010000370.1:0-2686 GCF_045805085.1 Niastella sp. | reverse complement strand
GGGTTTCAATGACAGGTTGGCAGGGAGAACAGTCTGAACTGGGATGGGTGGGATGTTTGGGATGGTTGGGAAATGGTTAAGTAGTTGGCTGAAATGGTTGCAGACGTGCTGTAGCGGAATGCTCAGGGAGTTGTCTAAGAGTGGTCAGAGAGTTGCCTGATAGTTGCCTGGGGATGGCCTATAGCACTAGTGTCTCCAGGCAATACGTAGGCCATTCCCAGGCAATACTTAGGCCATTCCGCTACCAGTTTACTACCCTTCCGGCACTATTACACTACCATCCTTATCCCATTCATCCCAACCATCCAATAAATCCCAGTTCAGACTATTTTCCATATAGCACATATCCATACGTTTTGTTACCTATTTCGCGGGCTTTTTTGGGGAAGAGTGTGATAATGAGATTATAAGGAAATTTTAATGTGGGCATTTTACGGCCTATGCGGTCCCCTTCGTCGAGGAGGTAGATGTTGTCGTATACCTTCCACCCATGGCTGGTGAAAAAAGCGATGGGATCATCTACATCAAATTGCAGGGGCGCCCTGGTGAGCATTTTCTTTAGCACACCGGTGCGCCGGTGGCGGCGCAAACCGCCATTATAATCCATGATCCAGTAGTGGAAGGAGGGGATCGCAAAAAGATCTTTTGACAAGCGGGCGCCCTGTTCATTGGTCAAATAACCTACTACGCCTTCGGTAATAATAAGGGCCCGTTTGGTTTCGGCGCCTAACCGGGCAAACAGGGCTTTGCGCCCGGCATCGTCACTGAGGTCGACGGCTATTCGTTGCAGGTGGCAGGCGGGTATATCGTTGGCAAGCAGCTGGTTTTTGTATTCGATCATATGAGGAAAATCAACTTCGATCCAATGCAGGTTTACGGGCAGCGGCATACGGTAAGGCCGCGTGTCGAGCCCGGCGCCTAAATTAATAACGGTGTCGATCCCCCGTTCAATGGCTTCATTGATGAGCTTGTCGATACCGGTGGTGCGGGTGGTCATGGCAAAGGCCATGTGTTGTTTAATGGGGGTGGCTTCCACCATTTGAAACCCTTTTTCCCCGGCCAGTTTGCGCGCCAGTGGATCTTTAAAAGCGGCATCAGGACGTTCCGATTCCAATGCCCTGAATGCAGCGATCCAAAGCGCTGTGTCTGATACGTTATTGATAAGTTGATCTTGTTCCATACAAACTACCCTTTTACTTTACAAAAACGGTTGTACTTTACTGTAACCATTGCCTGTATAAATTTAATCAATTTTTGGGAGAGTGGGAGAGGTCGCTACCAAATGGATTTTGCATTCAGTGCCGGAAAAACAGTGCTGATATTATTAATAAAATGTATCTTCATAAACCTCCTGCCTTATTTAATCTTCTTGCATACTACCACTTTGAAGACCAACTCATTCTTAACTTCAAAAACGAAACTCATGAGTGAATCAACAACCGTGCAACCTACCACGAACCCTAACAAGGCTTTATGGGAAAAGGGCGATTTTACTAAAATAGCCGACACCATGCGTGAAAGCGGTACCGCGCTTGTTGCCAAACTGGGCATAAAGCCTGGAATGAATGTACTGGACCTTGGTTGCGGTGATGGTACTACCGCCATCCCGGCCGCCCGGCTGGGCGCCAATGTATTAGGTGTGGATATTGCCAGCAACCTGTTGGCTGCCGCCAACAAACGCATTCAGGAAGCAGGGCTGAAAAATATTACCGTGAAGGAAGGCGATGCCACCAACCTGCAGGAGATAGCTGATGAAAGTTTTGACCAGGTGCAAAGCATCTTCGGTGCCATGTTTGCCCCAAAACCTTTTGATGTAGCAAAAGAAATGGTAAGAGTGGTGCGCAAAGGGGGAAGGGTTGTAATGGGCAACTGGATCCCTAACGATCCTACATTGGTTGCGCAGATCCTGAAGATATGTTCTGCCTATACTCCGCCGCCGCCTGAAGGATTTGTAAGCCCGATGTTGTGGGGCGTGGAAGACCAGGTGAAAGAACGATTTGCACAGGCAGGCATTCCGCCTGAAAATATTTCTTTTGAAAGGGATACCTTTATTTTCTATGCACTGTATTCACCAACCACTTTTCTTGAAAAATTCAGGATGTTTTATGGCCCTACCATGAATGCCTTTGAGGCTGCAGAAAAGAATGGTAAGGCTGCCGATCTGCAACGGGAGTTGGAGGAATTATTTAATAAAGAGAATAGAAGCGGTAATGCAAATACAACATCTATACCGGCTACGTTTTTACTGGTGAAGGCGGTGAAGTAAGTTTATACTATATAATCATAAATAAAAAAGAGGACGTCTCAAATTTGAGACGCCCTCTTTTTTTGAGCGGAAGACGAGATTCGAACTCGCGACCTGAGGCTTGGGAAGCCGTTTCCCGCGCTTACTCATTTTTGTAATGTATTGCCTGACAGCAGGTTTAGATATTATTCTTAAGATATATTTTACTCCATTTTTCGCCAAGTGTGACCGGTAGTGTGACCAGGTGGAATTAACGAATCTTATTCAAAGATTGGCCAACTTGCAGCAGATGGCTAATGCGTTTAAGAAAGGGGTTGATATGTAGTTTCAGCTACTCTGTTTATAACCTCAATTTCGTCTTTGCTTACTCCACTCTTTTCTGCAATCATAGAAAGAAGCTTTATCTGTGCTTCTTGGTACCGGTTGCGTTTTTGAATCTCG
>NZ_JBJMLX010000369.1:0-15721 GCF_045805085.1 Niastella sp. | reverse complement strand
TTTGATAATAATTGGAACGCGCCAAAACGGTATGCGAGCGAGCGCCCGATGACCGGATAAGTTCCTTCAGGAGAAATGAGGCGTTCCTGGATGGCCGCATAGCGCCGGGCACGGGTCAATTCCAGTTCGTAGGTTTTATTTTCATTCTGACCGCTGTTGATGAGCGTTTGCAATACTTCCAGGAACATGGGCTGAATAACAAAGCTGTTGTAATAATCCCAGTGAAAACTTGCGCCGTCGCCATAAGCCCCATCGCCTTTATACCATTGCAAATGTTGTTGAACGGCATAATCTATGCGCATTTTATCGCAGCTGCCTTCAAACTGCAACAGGGCGGCTTCTACCATGGCGCTGAAAAAAAGCCAGTTGCTATGGCCTGGTGTTATTATCCGGGATGATCTCAGGGCTTCGAGCACATTTTTTTTTGTTTTATCATCGAGACGGCCCCATAACTGGTTGGGCGCGCGCAGCAGGGCCTGCGACAAAAATGCCGCATCCACCAGGGCCTGACCGCCTTTATAAAAATTCATGTAATCAGGCGCTGCAGGATCGGTTGCATTGCGAATGCCTGTCACCGACAGGTCGATGTATTTTTTGCGCAGCTTTCCTTCCGCGCTGCTGTCAGCTCCCAGTTCAAGCCAGGGCGCCATACCGGCCAGTAAACGCCCAAATGCTTCGAGGTAGGTAAAATTTTGCCGGTCGTTGGTTTTGGCTTCTACCGGCATTTTCTTTTTCAGTTCGTTTTTGCTCAGTGCCGTTAACATTGGATCTGCTATGCGAACCATAGCATTTACAAAGTATTCACGGTGCATGGCACCATTTGAACCTGGTTTTTGTGCATGCATCCATACAGGCAACAGCAATGAAACAATAAACAGGCGTTTCGTATTTTTTTTCATCTGATTGTAGAATCGTTGGTTTAACCGGCGGGAAAAGAAAATTGTTTGCCGTCGGTATCGCAGGGCTGAAGTTACTATTTCAAAAACAATTTTATGGGCCATGCAAATTCCTGCATTTGTTACCGGTACAAACAGAGGCTATTGCAAATTTTAGCAACCCGGGATACGTATTGCCTAAACTTTATACTTATTGTGAGATTAAAATATGCTGTCAAAGGGAAAATACCCCTGAAAATTGGTAATTTTATCAATTATTAACCACCTCATGAACAAGACTAAAACCCTTTTTATTATTGATGATGATGAAGATGATCAGTTGTTCATTAATGAGGCCATGAAGGACTTAAATATTCCCTTTGAGTGCTTTTATGCCAACAACGGAGAAATGGCATTAAAACATTTAAAAGACGAAACCGTTCCCTTCCCCGATTTTATTTTCCTTGATCTGAATATGCCAAAATTAAATGGCAAAGAGTGTTTGATAGAAATTAAAAAGCTTCCCCGGTATTCAACCGTTCCACTCATAATTTATACTACCAGCAGCAACCATAAAGACAAACAGGAAATTATGCAGCTGGGCGCCCATTTTTTCTTAACCAAGCCCACCCGCATCAGTGAACTGTGCGTTTGCCTGAACAATGTTTTCTCTATGGATTGGAAACAGGTTGCGGGGTAAAATTTCATCTTATTAAAACTATCGTTCCGCGTTGCATGTATTGTGCGCCGGTGTAATCAACGGCTTTTACCATCCACACATAGGTGCCTGTGGGCTGTATTTTTCCACCAATAGTTCCATCCCAGCCATGTTCGTTGGCAGAAGTTCTGAACACCAGTTGGCCCCAACGATTAAATATCTCGAAATAGTCTATGTGCGCTATCCCTACTGCAATCGGGCGCAACAGATCGTTCTTTCCATCGCTATTAGGAGTAAATGCATTGGGCACAAAAACCGTAGGCAGGGTTTGAAATACTTTCACTTTTATGTAAGCGGAATCAACACAACTGGCTTCGTTAAAAACCAGCACTTTATAGATAATTCCAGTGGAAGGCGTGGCATAGATTGCTGTGGGGTTGGCAATGGCAGAGTTCGATAAATTGGTGGCCGGGATCCATTTATAGGTTTTACCGCCGCCTGCCTGTAATTGCAACAATTGATCTACCACTACTGCCGTATCCCTGCCTGCAAATGGTTTTACCTCGGGTAATACTTTAACCACAACAGTATCATACCCGGGCTTGGGACAGCCTTTATTATCATAGGCAGAAAGCACATAGGCTGTTGTTGTTTTTGGGGAAGCCACCGGGTTCAGGATGTCGATATTGCTTAATGTGGGCGCCGGCAACCATAGGTACCGGATAGCTTCAGTACTGCCCAGCAATTGCGCTTTTGTTGCAAAACAAATAGTAGTGTCCGGACCGGCATCCGCCACCGGGTAAGGCACGGCTGTAACCAGTACCTGATCTTTGGCCTTGCAACTGCCAATGCTGGCAGTTACTTGATAATTTGTATTGGACCTTGTTACCACATGAGGATTGGCAGCGGTTTCATTCAACACCTGGTTAGCGGGCGTCCAGCTATATTTCAACCCGTCTGACTGCACATGCAAACGAACCGTATCGCCCTGGCAAATGGTGGTATCATTCATTGCCAGCAGGTTTACATGGTCCACTACGCGCACCCGTACCGAGTCGCGATTGATGCAGCCATTGTCATCGAGTTGAACCGTATAATTCGTGGTGGTCACCGGATCCACCGTTGGGATGGCTGTATTTTCATTCACCATGGCAGTAATGGGCCACCAGCTGAAAACACCATTGCCAATGGCCTGCAGCTGAAGCGCATCGGGAATGCAAATGAGGGTATCCCGAAAAGCCAGTGACAAAGGCGGTTTATCAACGATGGAAATATTTTTAACCGTTGTATCGCGACAGCCTTTTGTGCTGGTAGCAATCAGTTGTACGTTTTTAACACCCATCGACTGATAGGTATAAGTGGGCGAGGCTTGCAACGATACATCGCTCCCGGTTCTATCGCCAAAATTCCATTCCCAGGAATCTACATGGCCATATGCAGGAACCGATGCATCTAAAAACTGCGTTGGCTTTTTAAAGCAAATGCCATTCACGGCAAAATCGGGTGTAAAGCCGGGATATACATAGGCCTGCGAGCTGGTTGAATCAGAACATTGCTGATTGCGATTGATCACCAGTTTTACGGTATAAACGCCTGTATCGGGAAACGTGTAACTGGTAATGGCGTCGTTTGAGTTGAACACAGTAACCCCTTTGTTATCCATCAACTCCCAGGTGGTGGAGGTAATAAGCGGACTGTTACTCAAATTGGCGAGCGTTATAGTTTGTGAATTCCTGCAAAGCATGTAATCGGGCGGTATGCTAGCCGATGCAATGGTGCAGGCTGTGATGCGGATCTGCAGGTCTTTTCGTTGGACGGCAATAACAACGCCGTTTCGGATTTCTTCCACCTGCACCGTTACCACATAAACGCCTTCGCCCGGCGCTACGCCGGTTATCATCCCCGTATTGGCATTGATCTTTACATTTCTACCTAAAGGCGAGCCAGGCCCATAGGTTGAACCGTAGGGCACTGAGGAATAGGGTGGCGACGCCGGCGGAAAATTCACCCCACCGCCACCTGAACCGCCAATATAGGCATTGGTAAATGAATAACGCAGCTGGTCGTTGTCGTTATCTACTGCCGCAAAGCTGTAGGAGAATGAATTATTGGCGCAGACCACCACCATAT
Source organism: Niastella sp. (assembly GCF_045805085.1). Classification (NCBI taxonomy): domain Bacteria; kingdom Pseudomonadati; phylum Bacteroidota; class Chitinophagia; order Chitinophagales; family Chitinophagaceae; genus Niastella; species Niastella sp. Next base: position 12,058 of record NZ_JBJMLX010000369.1, on the reverse strand, counting down.
CATCACCATTAAAACGGGCGCTGCTGTTTTCTGGTCCCGAAGCCACCACTCCGTTGCCCGGAATTTCACCTGTATACGTAGCCCCAATATTGCCATAGGCAGGTGTCAGATTGCTAATGCCCTGAACGCGATATACAACCTGTATAACCACAAGGTACCCTTCTGCAGAAGCGGGCAGGCTTACACTAAAATCATAAAAACCAATATCATAACAAACAGAAGGCGGGTTGGTGATACAGGGACCAGGGTTACTCAAAGTCAATCTATCCTGGTGAGCCATTGGAATGCTAATGTCCCTGATATGAGCACCGGTTCCTTTATTAAAAATGCCAAAGTAAGCTGGATCAGGCAGCCGCCGGTTACTGTAGCAATCCATAAATAATTTAGCGGTGACCTGATAGTTGTACATCCCATTGCTGATGCCCGTAAATGCATAATGCATTTCACCGCCAGTGATGTGATCGGCCCGGGCGGTAAATAATTGCATAAGCAGCAGCAAGCAGCCAATGATGGACTTCTTCATGCTTTTGGCAAAAAGTAATTAGGATGAAATAATGAAAGGGGACGATAATTTGTAAAGAGATTTCTACAGTTAGTAACAGCTCTATCAATTTACGATTTTTTAGGTAGAATAATTGCTACGATTTTACTGTAAAAACAGGCAGGCGGCTTTTCTGTGGAGAAAACATATAACTTAACCAGACTAGATAAATATCTATTTTACAACATCTTGCGAAATTCCAATCACTTTTTAACCCGATTTCAGGCCATAATGGACAGATTATTGTGCACCTTTGTACTGGGTTAAAAAGCTGAATATGGAAAAAGACTTTTCAACTACCATTTTATGTGCCGACGGGCAGGAACGGGAGTTTCATTTTCTTCGCATCAACTCAGTGGCCATTTACTTCCATATTTCTGTTGTTGACAGCAGCGGGCGACTGATTACGGCAACACTTGCCCGGGATTCAACCAATCACTGGAAATTACATGAGCAGGAATTACCCCGCTGGTTTATTACTGCCGAACCTGAATTAGGCAATGAGGTAGAACAGAAAGCTGGCAGGTAACTACACGTTCTCACCTTCGGTATCTTAAAACATAAAAAAAGGAACCGGTAAATACCAGTTCCCTTATACCCTTATGTTATGACTGAAAGAAGCGCTTGTTTAGCTCAATACCACTTTCTTCGTCTGCAATACATAGATCCACAATGCAGCTGATAAATAACTGGTCAGTACCAACAGTGCAGAGAAAGCATAATGTCCATGTTGAAATAATACAAAACTTACTAAACTGGCAATTACTATCAGAATGATGGTAGTGAGGGTAAAAAACGTTTTCATATAAAATGCTTTTAAGGTGAATATTTTTATTACTTGTTATTAGCGTGTTGCTTTGTATAATAGAAGGCGCTGAAGGCTGGAAGTTTATTAAAGAAATGCTAAGAAGAAAGTTGTAGTTGTAGGGATAAAGGGGAACCGGTGGGTATTAGTAATTCCTTAACAGATGTAGTTTAAACGATAGGTCCGGAAATCGAAAGCGCCATTGCTTTCAATATCCGGACCTATTTATAATGGGGCCTTACCTTGTTTATTGAACGGGATTCCTTAACGTTTTTATTCTTTCGTTTAAGCCTGCGGGTATATCCACATCCTCAACTTTCATGGTGGCTGCAAATTCCATAAAGAAGGCAGGGTGCTCTTTTCTGCGGCCTGTTTTTAGGTCTACGCTGGTAAAGTTTGTCCACATAATAGCCTTCAGCGTTTCCTGCTTTTCATCAAACATCAATAATTCCACCAGCAGGTGCGATTCGCCCAATTCAATAAGCCGGGATTCGATACAAACGATCTCATTATAAAAAACCGGGCGCAGGTATTGGATATTATGGCTGCGGGTTACCCAGGCCAATCCCTGCTTATGGTATTCAGACAGGGTTATGTTGTAATATTGTTTCAGGTGGTCTTCACGCGCATTCAACATATAATCGATGTACCGGGCATTGTTCAAATGTCCCAGTGGATCGCAATCACTAAATCGTACTGTATAAAATGTTTTCAATTGCATATGTACTGTTTTATGGATGGTTCATATATTCTGTTTCCATGCGGTGTTTAAGACTTTCCAGTAACCTGTTCAGCACCGTTACCTCGTCGAGCACCTTGGCCATCATAATACCGCCTTCAATTTGGGCAAAGATCAATTCGGCTTCTTTCTTTACATTCAGATCGCTTCTGAAGGATCCTTCCTGTATGCCTTTTTTTAAAATATGTTGCAGAGAGCCCAGCATTTCCTGCAGCGCCAGCCGCGCTTTCTTTTTTAAAAAAGGATAGGCATCATCGGCATCAACAGCGGTATTCAGTAATGGGCAACCGCCTTCAATTGATGGTGCAACGGTGTAGTTTTTATAATACAGAAAAATGGTTTGCAGCTTTTCAACGCCTGTCTTTTTAGACTTTATTTTCTGGCCAATATCTTCTTTTAACTGGTTATAGGAGTATTCAAATGCCAGGGCGGCAATTTCATCCTTGCTTTCAAAATTACCGTACAAGCCCCCTTTGGCCAGACCGGTAGCTTTCATAATATCGCTCATGGAAGTGCCTGCATAACCCTTCTTATTAAAAAGGGGAGCGGCTTTGGCAATAATGAACTCTTTTGTTTTTTCTGCTTTTGTCACCCCACAAAATTAAACCGATCGGTCTAATTTAAAAATTAAAAAATGCTTACTGATTCAGTCCCGGAAAAATCCGGTTTCATCGGATAATATTTGCATCATGGCGTCTTGAAGGCAAAAAAAGTTTTGGCTTTTACCTGCATTGTCTACCTTTGCTCTTCTTCAATTTTATGCTTATGAAGTTTTAAGACTCAGTTCGCTGCAGCATCAGGCATGTTCCACGAACATTTAAAGATCCTCTACACCTTTTTGATAGCGCTTGCAGCGCTTCCGTTTCCTTTATTGTATTACCTGTTAAAACAGCATTTTGTATGTCGGACCAAACACCCAACATAGGTACTATGCGTATCAAATCTTTTTTCTCTTTATTTAAACTGGCGTTATCGAGCCAGGAGCAGGATTATACACAGGGCAGTATTCGCCGTGCCGTTTTTTTACTGGCTGTACCCATGATCCTTGAAATGTGCATGGAGTCGGTTTTTGCGGTGGTAGATATTTACTTCGTAGGTCATCTTGGCAAAAACGAAGCGGTGTCAACAGTGGTGCTTACCGAGTCGGTGCTTACCATTGTTTATTCACTGGCTATTGGTTTAAGCATGGCTGCTACCGCCCTGGTAGCGCGCCGCATCGGTGAAAAGAATCCTGAAGCGGCCTCAAAAGCCGGGATGCAATCACTGATAATTGCATTCCTGTTTACAGCCGTTATTAGCTCCATCGGTTTATTTTTTGCGCCCAACGTGCTGAAATTGATGGGTGCTTCTGCCGAAACCGTTCGCATTGGCACCAATTACACCCGCATTGTTTATGGTGGTAGCATAGTCATAATGTTACTGTTTCTGATAAATGGTATTTTCAGGGGCGCCGGTGATGCGTCGATGGCTATGCGCTCTTTATGGATCGCCAATATCTGTAATATCATTCTATGCCCGGTTCTGATATATGGGTTGGGACCCATTCCTGGTTTTGGCATTACAGGCGCCGCTATGGCCACTACTATCGGCCGCGGTATTGGGGTTCTTTTCCAACTCTATCATTTATTCAGCGGTAAACGGGTGATCAAAGTAAGAAGGCAGGATTTTGTTCCCGACTGGCCGATCATTAAATCTATTTCGAATATTGCCTGGACGGGTACTGCGCAATTTCTCATCGCCTCTGCCAGCTGGATGGTGCTGGCCCGTATAATGGCTGAGTTTGGTGATACTGCTGTTGCCGGTTATGGCGTAGCCATCCGGTTGATCATGTTCTTCTTATTGCCCGCCTGGGGAATGAGCAATGCTGCAGCCACGCTGGTTGGTCAAAACCTGGGTGCGCAGCAACCGGAGCGGGCCGAACAATCGGTATGGCGTACCGCTAAATACAATACCATCTTTATGATCTTTGTAACGTTGGTGTTTATGCTGTTTGCCCAACCAATAGTGGCATTCATGAACAAGGATGTTACCGTTGAAAGCTATGCGGTAATGGCCTTACGCATCATGAGCCTGGGTTATATATTTTTCGGTGTAGGGATGGTTGTTACCAATGCCTTTAATGGCGCCGGTGATACCCGCACCCCCACATTAATCAACATCTTTGGTTTCTGGATGTTCCAGGTGCCGCTGGCATTTTTGCTGGCCATGGTGTTTAAGCTGGGACCCAAAGGCGTATTTATCGCTATTGTGCTGGCTGAAACGGGCATTACCATTGCCGGTATCATCCTCTTTAGAAAAGGCAAATGGAAGAAAGTTAAAATATAACAGCCTCTTTATTAAATAGCCCCGTTCTGGTTCATACAGGGCGGGGCTTTTCATTTTTGGCGGAATAGCTTTTGCAATTACTGGTTAATTCGTTAAGTTACAACCAGCATGAAGCAGCAAATACCCAACAATGCCATCCGGCAGGTTCTTATTTTAGCCACCATTATTATTCTCGGCTTAGTATTATTTAACCAGTTAAAAAGCCTGATACCGGCTTTTCTGGGAGCCTATACATTATACGTATTACTGCGTAATGGGATGTTTGTTTTACAGGGGCGCTATAAATGGAAAAAAAGTCTGGCGGCTTCCGTACTCATGCTGTTATCATTCCTGGTTATTCTGCTGCCCATTTTCCTGGTGGTGAATATGCTCTCTTCAAAAGTTGCTTTTGCCATGCAACACTCGCAGGAAGTGCTGGCGAGCCTGAAGGGATATATTGGAAAACTGGAAGGTCAATATAAAATAAACATTCTCACTGACGCCAACCTGAACAAAATAACTTCCTGGACGGGAGAAACCGTTCCCAAGATCCTTGGCGGGGCATTCGATACACTTACCGCTATTGTGATCATGTACTTTATATTATACTTCATGCTGGTAGAAGGCCGTAAAATGGAATCGAACTTTTACGACTGGGTACCGCTTAAAGATGAGAACACCCTGTTGTTGCGGCGGGAACTTAACACCATGGTATATTCGAATGCTATTGGTATACCCCTTATTGCCATATTACAGGGAATAGTTGGGTTGATCGGTTACCTGATCCTGGGTGTGAATGAACCCTGGTTCTGGTTTGTGATCACCTGCATTACCAGTATGCTGCCTATTCTGGGCGCAGCCATTGCCTATGTACCTGTTGGACTGTTATTTTTTGCTAACGGCCATACCACCAAAGGCATCTTTATGCTTATATATGGGTTTGGCGTTATAGGCACAGTTGATAACCTGTTCCGTTTTGTGATCCTGAAACGCATTGGCGATGTGCATCCCCTGATTACCGGTTTCGGGGTTATTATCGGGGTAGGGCTTTTCGGGTTTATCGGCCTCATATTCGGACCAATCCTAATATCACTTTTCCTTGTGCTCATAAAAATCTACGCAAACGAGTTCAACATAGAAAAAAGGGATCACGCCGGTCCTCAATGATCTGTGATCCAGATACTTACTTAGTACTAAGCGATTACCCCTAGTAGGAAATACTCCTATCTGCATACTATTTGGGAAATTTCGGAAAACACGGCATTTTTGGCTAAAACGACGAAAATAATTTTCGAAAACCTTCGTTAAATGGCGTAATTCGTGTGAAACAATAGTTGTTAATCCTTTTAGAAGTTTAAATTCCTATGAAGCGGACATATAAGAAAATGTCAATGGGTGTGTTGTTGTGCTTTTTGGCAGTATCGCCGGCAGTGAAATCGGGCGCCGTAGAAGAAACGAAGGAACCAGTTACGGTAAATTCAACCAATCCCGTTCCTGTTTATGCATCTCTTAAGGCGGTTGTTAAAAAATCGAAAGCTCAAAAACTGGCTGAAGAAGCCCTGGATCTGTATAATGTAATGGACCTGAAAAGCTACGGCCTTTCAATGCCAGCCTTTGAATATGCATTGAAGGGGTATAAATACCTGGTGGAAAAAGGAAAGATCGTGAAGAATGAAGTGCTTTCCATCTGCGACTTCAGTCAGTCGTCGCGCCAGAAAAGATTCTATGTAATCGATATGGCAGAAAAGAAAGTGCTGATCAATACCTTTGTAGCGCATGGCCGCAATTCAGGTGGCGAATTTGCAAAGTCATTCTCCAATAATCCCGACTCGCACAAAAGCAGTCTTGGCTTTTATGTAACCAGCAATACTTATTATGGTAGCCATGGCCTGTCTTTAAAAATTGAAGGGCTGGAAAAAAATATCAACGACAAAGCCGACAAACGGAACATCGTCATTCACGGCTCCTACTACGTTGGTGAAGATTATTTAAGCCGCGCCGCCATGAATGGCCGTAGTTATGGCTGCCCTGCGCTTCCTGCAGATGAAACCGAAGAAGTGATTGAAAAAATCAAGGATGGCACCTGCTTATTTATTTATCATCCTACCAAAAGTTATATCACCAAGTCTAAAGTATTGAATGGATAGTTATTTTAACAATAAAAGAGAAAGGCTCCCCATAAATCAGGGAGCCTTTCTCTTTTATTGTAACCATACGGCGAGTAACTGGCATAAGGCGCCGGCTACAAAGCCCATGTAAATTTCTTTCTGTGAATGATCTGAAACTATCAGGCGGGAGGTGCAAACTATTCCGGCAATAAATAACGCAAGAGAGAAATAAACGCCGGTAACATCCTGTTGATTAAATGCCTGCAATAAGAAGAAAGTCGCCAGTCCACCCACGCCAATGGCATGCATACTCACTTTCGCAATAATATTCAAAAACCAGGCGGCACAAACTCCTAAAAAGGACCCCAATAGAAAATCAAGAAACGCCTGCGGGTTATCTTTCTGGTTATGGAAAACGTACCAGGCCCAGAAGTAAAAGATCATGGCCGCGGCATAGGGAATTATTCTTTCTTTCTGCGTGCGCAATTGCATGGATTGTATCAGCTTCAACCGCCACATTAAAAACACGGCAAACCCCGGAATGAGGGCTGTATTAAAAAAAACGGAAATAAGCCGGAACAATTTGTATTTATAGTTGACCCCGGCAAACGAATAGGGATCAACAAACAACAAATAAGCGGTTACATACGCGGGTATAAACAACGGATGAAAAATATAGGAAAACAAATGCGCCAATACCCTGATGGGCGCTGGTTGTTGTGGAGGTACAGCAGTAACCGGTGTTGTTGACATAAAAAGTTTGCTATTACAGTTCTTTCCGTAACCGGGCCACCGGAATGTTCAATTGTTCGCGGTACTTGGCAACGGTTCGGCGTGCAATATTATAACCTTTTTCCTGCAATAGCTCAGTGAGTTTTTCGTCGCTCAACGGTTTCTTTTTGCTTTCTCCTTCTATGAGATCGCTGAGGATCTTTTTTACCTCCCGGGTAGATACTTCTTCCCCGCTATCGGTACTGAGCGATTCACTAAAGAAGAATTTCAACCGGTAAGTACCAAACTCTGTTTGTACAAATTTGCTGTTGGCTACCCGGCTCACCGTGGAGATATCGAGGCCCGTGCGTTCGGCAATATCTTTCAGGATCATAGGCTTCATGGTAGTTTCATCACCGGTGAAGAAAAACTCCCGTTGATAGGTCATGATGGTTTCCATTACACTGCTCAGCGTATGCTGGCGCTGTTTAATGGCATCTATGAACCACTTGGCCGCATCTATCTTTTGTTTTATGAACAGCACGGCTTCTTTTTGCCGCTTATCTTTTTTGCTGCCTTTATCGTATTCCCGCAGCATATCGCGATAGCCTTCGCTGATACGCAAGTCGGGTGCGTTCTTGGAGTTTAAGGTAAGTTCCAGCTTGCCGCCGTTATTATATACAAAGAAGTCGGGCACTACATAGCTTTCGGCCTTGTTGATGTCGTAATGATTACCGCCGGGCTTGGGGGTAAGCCTGATGATCTGGTTTATCACATCTTTCAACCCAACATCATCGAGGTTCAATCCACGCTGAATTTTATCGTAGTGCTTTTTGGTAAACTCATCGAAATAATCGGTGAGCACGTCGATGGCTCTATCTACGTTCTTGCCCAGCCGTTGTTGCCGATATAATTGCAATAACAAACATTCCTGCAGATCGCGTGCGGCTACACCGGCTGGATCAAATTGTTGAACCATTTTGATCACCTTCTCTACTTCCTGTTCGTTGGTTTCAATATTCTGGCGGAATGCCAGATCATCAACAATGGCAACCGTTTCACGGCGCAGGTAACCATCATCGTCAATACTGCCTACTATTTGTTCCGCGATCCTGCGTTCATTGTCAGTCATCTTCATCATGCCCAACTGACCCAGCAGGTGTTCATGAAAAGACGTTTCTATTTTATATGGAACAACTTTCTTTTCATCCATTTCGGGATAGTTATCATCCCGCAATTTGTAATCAGCTATTTCTCCATCTTCGTCGCCTACGTATTCGCTAATGTCGATATTACCATATTCATCCTCACTGCCATCTACATCAAAATCCTCTTCATCGCTGCTGTCGAATTCATCTTTCGTCTCGGTATCATATTCGTCGTGAGATTCTTCAGACACTTCCAAAGCGGGATTTTCTTCCAGCTCTTCCTTGATCCGTTCTTCCAGATTAGCCGTAGGCACCTGCAGCAGTTTCATCAGCTGAATCTGCTGTGGAGAAAGTTTTTGTAATAGCTTTTGCTGTAAACTTTGACTCAATGCCATGTGCGTCAATATTTTATTTCGATTAGTCGCTTGAAAATTTAACAAAAATTCGCGGCAACCACAAAAATCAGGCCGTAAATTTACAGACAAATGTAATCAACGTTGTGAAACGATTTTATAAAATTATTGCGTTTGCGGCTTTTTGTTTTCAGGCAGGGACAATTTCGGCTCAAAATCAGGTAAATATAACATTGGACAGGGTGTTATTTTCTCCCGCCAGGGTGGCGCCTATTTCTATGTATAATTTGCCGAAAAAGTTACTAACAATTGATTTTCATGGGCTAAGCCGCCCCAAAATGGCCGTTCCGCCTGTATTTCAGGCCCCAACGGTGGTTAATACTATAAGTAACAACTGTTACACCCAACAGTTTGGCTTTTTTTGCAAAAAGGAGTTATTGTTTGAGAAAGCCACTAAAGTTCCGCTTAGGTTTCGATTGGGGTCTTTAGATTATGTGAATAGGCTGGAGGGGAAGTGAGGCAAATCGTGAAACGGCAAACGTGAAACGTGAAAGGGCTCGCGACAAGGCTAATGACCGCAAAAACTCAGATCTCACCTGGAAACTATCAGTTATTACTGTCCACCCTAGTCAAATTTTTCTTCACTAAAATCCTTCGTCAACCTGTTAACTTGTTAACTCGTCAACTGATCAACTGGTCAACTACCTCCTCACTATCTTATTAATCACCGTAGCATCATTCTGAAACTTCTGCAATGTAGTAAGTGCCTGCGTAGGCGTATTTCCTTTGAAGTATTTCTGTAGCCATAACTTAGAACTGTCTGGCTCGCGCATGGCCCGGTACTGGTCTTTTTCGGCATAGCTTGTGGCAAATACAGCGCCTGCTTCATACATTCTGCGCAAGGTTAAACATAAGGTATCGCCTGTGGTGCTGTTAATGACCAGGCTATCGACCATTTGTTTTTTATTGCCCGCTATTTCAGCCCTGGTCATAGCCATTTGGGTTTTCATGATCCAGGAAGTGGCGTCCAGGAAAATAATGGAGAGGTCGTTATTCAAATAGTGGGTCTTTCTGAGGCTGTCTACGTGATCCTGCGCTTTTCGGACAGAATCGCTCACATTGTTGACCCCATCGGAAGTGGAATCCTGACTTTTACAACTGGCCAATACTATTAATACAACCAGGCAAAGGGAGATGCTTGTTTTTATAGTGATAACGGTTCTTTTCATTTTCTGATTACGCCGGTTTTGTAAAGTTTAGAAGGTGATCACCGTGAGGCAATCACCTTCTAAACGCAAGCCTAATTTTAAAATTATTATCAGGCCGATATCTTTTGTGCAGCCAGTACTTTTTTAACTGCACTTACAATTTTTTCTCCTTTTTCTTTCCATTGCTGTTCTGTAGGCATCAGCGCGATCTGGGTGGTGATACCACGGCTCATTACCGCATCACTGGCCGGGAAATCTTTATTGGCCTGGGCCAGAATGGCTGCTTTATACTCGGGATGCAGCGCATTGAGGGTAACGCCTTTTTTCAGGTGCTCCCATTTGCGGATGTAATGCCAGTTGTGATCGAACCAGTAGAAATTACCACCCCAGATATTCTGGGCTTTCATTTCTTCTACAACTGCTTGTGTTAACTCGGTTGTTGGCAGGAACCAGCTTAAGAAAGTGCAGCTGTCACCGGCTTCATCGGGCAGGCGGCGGAAACTGATCTCGGGCACCTGGGCCAGCACCGCTTTCAATTGTGCATGACCGGCGCGTTGTTTGGTCACAAACTCATCTAACCGGTTGAATTGCGCCAACCCAACTGCGGCATGTAATTCAGAAATGCGGAAATTATAACCCAAAAAAGGATGCAGATCGGCGCCACGGTCAACTCCTTTGTGGTCGTGACCATGATCGCTGAACCCATCGCTGCCGATGTAAATATCTTCGCGGTTGGTTACAATAGCGCCGCCTTCGCCGCAGGTTACGGTTTTTACAAAATCGAAAGAGAAGGTACCGGCATCGCCCATCGTTCCCAGGTATTTTCCCTTATAAGTAGCGCCAAAGCTTTGGCAGGCATCTTCGAGCAACAACAGATTATGTTCTTTACAGATCTGTTTCAGGGCATCCATATCGGCCGAGGCGCCGCACATATGCACAGGCATCACGCATTTTGTTTTGGGCGTAATGGCCTTGCGAACGGCATCGGGATTCATGGTAAGGGTATCGTCTACATCCACCAGCACGGGAACAGCGCCTACACTGATAATGCACTCAAAACTGGCCACGAATGTAAAGGTGGGCATAATCACTTCATCGCCATACCCAATTCCCAACGCGCTCATTACTGTTGTAAGGGCGGTGGTACCGCTGGATACGAGGTGAGTATACTGACAACCAAATTTTTTGCTGATCGCAGCTTCCAGTTCCTTTGCTTTCCAGATCCCTTTACGGGCACCATCAAAACCAAATCGCATCAGGATACCGGTTTCCATTACATCGTTTACATGTTTGCGTTCATCGGCGCCAAAAAGTTCAAAGCCAGGCATATCGAATTTTGTTTAATGTTATTATTTATTGTGGTGAGGGCAAAGGTAGAGATTTAGGGGGAATGTGGATTGTCCCACTTTGTAGATTGTGGATCATCCAGTTGCAAGTTAACAAGTGGTAGTAAGGTGGTTATTAGTTGATATAGGTGGGTTGGTTGAAAAAGTTGATAGAGTTGACATGGTTGATAGAGGTGAAGGTAGGGGGAATTGGTGGTATAGGTTGCCAGGCGGTAGGTGGTGGTTTTTCGGGGATCTGGCATCTAAACTACGCCCGACGCCTTACTCAGATCTTTCGACCCTTCCACTCCGCTCAGGGGCCTCAGGATCAGGCAATAAAAAAGGCCCCTTTTTTTAAAAAGGAGCCTCAAAATATTTCAAACCCTGGAAACTGAAACCTGTAACTGGCAACCAGGCACTTATAATCATCAAAAGCAACTCAATAACTCCTTCAACTTGTTAACTTGTCAACCTTATCAACTCCGTCAACTTTGTCAACCAACCACCTACTTCGCCGCTGTATTCGATTCTCTACTCAAGGTCCAGCCCAGCCTATCCACCTTCACCGCTTCGAGCTTTATGGGCCAGTTGGGGTAAGGTTTGCTTTCATTATTCTCATCATCCAGACAGGTTACATAGAACCGCACAAACTTTTTATCGTTGCGCAAGGGGGCGTAAAAGATGCAGCTATCGGACGAATCGAAACGACAGCCTATCAATTGGGAATTATAGAAATTGTTGTTATTGTATTCCTCGTTATAGCAGGCGTACAGGCGATAACATTTTATCGTCTTTTTTTCTGAAGCCGTTCTTACC
>NZ_JBJMLX010000368.1:0-16408 GCF_045805085.1 Niastella sp. | reverse complement strand
CCCGTTTTTTTAAAAGAACTTCCCGCCGGCTAACATTTTTTTAATGCAACAGATACCCCCGTTAGGTTGTCTTGTAAGGGCGTCAACCTCATATCATGAAAAAGCACCTTATCACTCTTCCATACAAACCCGTTATTGCCGCACTCATATTCAGTTTTACCATTATAAGCTGTAAGAAGAACCATGATTCCGTTGCGGAAAAGCCTTTACAGGTTGAAGAAACAGCCATTGCCGGCAATGCGGCCCAACCCGTGATAACCATAGCGGCCAACGCTACCGTTCCACCCACAAAAACCAAATACAATTTTGTCTTCGATTGGGAACAGGCCCAATACATGCCTGTTGCGCCCGGCCAGCCGGCCGTACCAGTTCCCTGGAGCAACCAGGTAACCAGGAATTACGACCCCGGTCTGCGTTATGACTTTAAAAAAAGTGATGGCTGGGAACTGGTGTACAACAGCTTTTCAGACTCGCTGAATAGCGCCAATCGCTTCTTTATATTATACAATAAATTCAGGGGTGTAATCCGGTATTACACCTATAACGAAATGGAAAGCAACCCTTCCGTAACCAATTTCCGTTCACTGATCAACGGAATTGGCGTATATGGCGTAGCGGCAGGTTCAACCCATATACTCAATTTTGCCGACCAGCTGATCGTTGATATGAACACCAAATCGGTGAATGCTTCCCTTATTGAACCCTGGCCCATTATCCAAAACGCCTGGTATCTTTCCCAGTTTGAAATAGCGTACGACCCTAACATGGCCAATTTCAACTGGCAACAATTTCAACTTGGCTGGATCTTTAATTTTGCCCGGATAATGGAATTATCGCTCAACAGCAAACCTGCCGGCAACAAAATGCTCTTCCTGCAAAAACCCGGTTTGAACTTTAATGATCTTTCCGCCCGCGGCGTAGCCATCGGCAGCAACATGCAGGCACATGTGAAATCAGCGGGCGGGCTCGATGAATTATCCGGTATCTTCTCCGGTTCTGTTATCAGTAACCTGAAACAAACACTCTTCGACAGCGCTGCCGGCAATAAACTCAATGCTACCCTGGTACCGCAGCTGGGCATAGCTGATTGCAAGCTCGACGTTCCCGCTTTAATACGGCTCGATTACAACCTGGTAGGTTATATACCAGGACTTACCCTGGCGCTGCCGGGACTTGATAACACGCAGGTAATTGGCTTTGCACCTGTATTCAATGAACCCCTGGGTATTTTTTACCTGGGCGCTCCTCCCATTATACAACATACAAAAGTGGGTGGCCCTTTGTCTGAACAATACACACTTGATATAGCTTCAATTGAATATATTATAAATCCCTTCATTCAAAACTATGCAGCGGTACGCAACTTTCATCAGGAGATCGTTGCCGTAGCCGGTAATGAAACTTCCAACCTCACCGAAGCGAAGCTGTACCAGGGCCAGCAGCTAAAAGCATCAGCACCCCTGACCATCCTGGGCGTAAGGGTTTCCTTTGAGGTATTACCTAAAAGTGGTACTGCACCCATCAGGATCATTAAAACTTTTAAAGCGGACCTCCGTAACAGTTAATTTACGGGCGGAAAGGAATAATTTTCGTTTTTTTGCATCTTTGCAGGCAGAACCTGTCCTTAACCGCAGCGCACAGCAGTCACAATAATTTCAGGGCACTTACCATGTCCGGGGGATGAATAACACCATTCCCTGGCCGAAGGCATTATGGCTTAACGTTATCACACTTGGTAAACCTTAAAAAACCTAACAAGCACACAGTATGACTATTACTGCTTATGAGGGCGTCCGTTCCCGGTATGGGCGGCTCCCGGCGAAAGCATTGCTATGGATGACATTGATCTTTTTACTAACGTCGATCGTCTCCCTTCCGGCCATGGCCAACGACAATATTTCAGTAACCGGGGTGGTGAAAAGCGCTGCCGGCGCTCCCCTTCCCGGGGTATCTGTACTAATTAAAGGCACTACCAACGGCACTACTACCGATAACGAAGGCCGGTTTGAACTGAAAGGTGTACCCGAAAAAGCCACCCTGGTATTTAGTATTATCGGCTATGCATCGAAGCAGGTAAAACTGAACGCTGCTACCCCCGTGATGAGCATAGTACTGCAGGAAACAGACAGCCAGTTACAGGAAGTAGTGGTAACGGGTTATCAGAATGTAGATAGAAAATTGTTTACCGGCGCTTCCGCCAAAGTGAACGCCGCAGCTGCCGAACGCGATGGTATACCCGATGTTAGCCGTATGCTCGAAGGGCAGGTGGCCGGGGTATCTATCCAGAATGTATCGAACACATTTGGTGCAGCGCCTAAAATACACGTACGCGGCGCTACGTCTCTTTCGGGCGAGAACAAACCGCTTTGGGTGGTGGATGGCATTATCCTGGAAGAGGTGGTAAACATCAGCAACGAAGCGCTTTCCACCGGCGACGCCAGTACGCTCATGGGTTCTTCTGTTGCCGGCATCAACCCCGACGATATTGAATCCTTCACCATTTTGAAAGACGCCGCAGCCACCGCCATGTACGGGGCACGCGCCATGAATGGCGTAATTGTCGTGAATACGAAAAGAGGAAAGAACACCAACGGAACGCCGCAGATCAATTACAGCGGCAGCTTTACCACTTACGGAAAGCCTTCGTACAATCAATTCGACATCATGAATTCTGCCGACCAGCTTTCAGTGCTGCTGGAACTGGAGAACAAAGGCTATTATAACCACAGCTCTATTTCGCGCGCAAAAGACGGTGGCATCTTTTACAAAATGTACAACGAGCTATACAATTACGATCCATCAACCGATTCTTACGCACTCAAAAATACGCTGCAGGACAGGTTAAATTTCCTGGAACGCTATGCAAAAGCAAACACCGACTGGTTCGATGTATTGTTTAAAAACTCGCTGTTACAGGAACATTCCCTCAGCATGACCTCGGGTTCGCCCAACTCCCAAACCTATTTCTCCACCTCCATGATGAAGGACAATGGCTGGACGCGTGGCGACAACGTAAGCCGATATACGGCGAAGTTTCGCAACAGCTTTAGAATGAACGACCGGTTCAGGGGAGATGTTATGGTGAACGGCTCCGTGCGCGACCAGCGTACACCCGGCACCTTAAATCGGGACCCTGACCCGGTGCATGGCGCCAATACCCGGGCCTTCGATCTTAACCCTTTCTCCTATGCGCTGAACACCAGCCGGCTGATGACGCCTTACGATGCTGATGGCAACCGCGAATATTTTGTAAGGAATTATGCGCCCTTCAATATTTTAAATGAACTGGAGACGAATTACCTTCAGCTGAAATCGCTCGATCTGCAGGTGCAAATGGGTCTTAAATACAAGATCATTCCACAACTGGAATATTCTATCGACGGCTCCTACCGCTACGTAAACAATACACAGCAGCACTATATAAAAGAAGGCTCCAACATGGTGGAAGCGTTCCGCGCCAATTACGACGCCACCATCGCGGCCAATAATATCAACCTGTATAAAGATCCCGGCAATCCCAACTCGCTGCCGCAAGTGGTATTGCCCGAAGGCGGTTTCTTTAATACCACGCTCAATAACCTACGCAGTTTATATTTCCGCCAGAACCTTGAATACAACAACACCTTCCGCAATAAACACCTGGTGAACTTTTTCGGCTCCATGGAATTGCGCAGCATCGATCGCCAGAACTCCGACTATGAAGGCATCGGTTATCAATATGAGAATGGCGGCCTGGTAAATCCCAATTACCGCTTCTTCAAAAAAATGATCGAAGGCGGTGATCCTTATTTTAGCATGTCGTACGGGAAAGACCGGTTTGCCGCCTTCATGGGAAGGGCCGCTTATTCCTTCGACAACAAATACAGCGTGAATGTGACGGGCCGTTACGATGGCAGCAACAAAATGGGCCAATCAACAACAGCCCGCTGGCTGCCCACCTGGAACGTATCGGGCGCCTGGCACCTTGATCAGGAGAAATTCTTTGCCGGCAAACTCACCAACATAATTTCCGCCGCTACCCTGCGCGGCACTTATGGTATGACTGCCAGCATTGGTGATGCGCATAATGCAGCCGCACTGTACTATAATGGCATCACTATTCGTCCGGCTGATGCCGACAAAGAATCGGGTATTTACATCAATAGCCTCGAGAACAGGGAGCTTACCTGGGAAAAAATGTATGAGCTGAATATTGGTACCGATCTGTTGCTGTTCAACAAGATCGACCTTACTATGGACTGGTACCGCCGTAGATCTTTTGACCTCATCGGCCCCATCAATACATCGGGCATTGGCGGACAATATGTAAAAACAGCCAACTATGCCGACATGGCCGCCCATGGTTTTGAATTCACTATCGGTGGCAGTCCGGTTAAAATGCCCAATAAGGGGTTTAGCTGGCGTACGCAATTGAATGTAAGCTTTAATAAAAACGAGATCACCAACCTGCGGGTGAACCCCAGCGTTTGGTCGAACGTACAACCGGAAGGCGGCATGCGGTTAGGACATGCCCAACGCGGGTTGTATTCCGTTCCCTTTGCCGGTCTAGACCACGACTACGGTTACCCGTTGTTTACTGACCAGGAGGGCAAACCCTCCGCCAGCTATATTCGTTTGCAGGATGAAGACAAAGATTATCTCGTTTATCACGGCCCGGTAGACCCTTCCATTACCGGTGGGTTCTATAACAATTTTTCCTGGAAAGGATTTTCATTGTCCGCACTGGTCACTTTTTCTGCCGGCAACTATGTACGGCCGCAATTGAATTTTGCCGCTTCTTATTCCGATATGTATACCCTCAGCAACCGGCTGAACGACCGATGGCTGATGCCGGGTGATGAAGCCCGCACCAACATCCCTTCTTTATTAGGAGTGTACCATGTTAATAATGGCGTGGTGAACAATGATGGTACGGTTATAAACGGACAGTATCCTTACAATGCTTATAACTATAGCACGCAAGCGGTAGCCAAAGGTGATTTCATTCGCCTGAAAAGAGTGTCGCTCGATTATGAATTGCCGGCCAAATGGCTGAAACCAGCGAAGATCCGGAATGCGCATTTGTCGCTCGTGGGCAACAACCTTGCCTTGTTGTACTCCGACAAGAATTTGTTTGGCGCCGATCCGGAGTTTATTAATAGTGGTGGAGTGGCGATGCCTCTGGCTAAGCAATATACTTTGGCGGTGAAGTTAGGCTTTTGATCATGAAGCGGCGAGGCAGACGGCAGAAGGCAGAAGGCAGAAATGCCCCGTCGCGGCAAAGGGCCCGCCTACGCCAAGGTTTGCGCCTCCGCTAAAGCTTCAGCGACACGCGGACGGCGGGCGAGGAAGACGGCCCTCCTTCGCTAAAGCTTCGGCGGGCGAGGCAGAAAAGCTCCTTCGCGGTAAAGGGCCTCGCTTGCGCTCGGCCTCTACCAATAAGCATCTGTGGAACTAGCCCCCCTCCTACCGGAGGGGGGTTGGGGGGAGGCCCTCAGCAACCAGCAACCGTAAAACTGTAATTGTAACTTGAACTTTAAATAAATGAAGCAACTACTAACATATATTTCTCTTTACACGCTACTGCTTTCAATAGTTAGCTGCAAAAAATACCTGAACGAAAACCCTGACAACCGGGCGGAAATAAATACGATGGACCAGGTAGCGAAACTGTTGGTGACGGCTTATCCCGACAGGACCTATCTTTTTAATGAAACGGCTGCTGATAATTCGGAAGACAGAACGACTATTGCGTCTAAAGAAGGGCAGCCTTTTACGGATCTGTATTTCTGGCGCGACCCGGAAGGAACCGGTGATTGCACCCCGGCCGAATACTGGCTCTCGTGTTATAAGGCCATCGCTTCGGCCAACCATGCGCTCGATGCCATTGAAAAAAACAATTTCGGCGATAAGGTGCTACCCTATAAAGGCGAAGCGCTGATTGCCCGCGCCTATGTGCACCACATGCTGGTCATGCATTTTGCAGATCCTTATGTACCCGGCGGCGCCAATGCTGGCCTGGGTATCCCCTACGTTGATAAACCCGAAACCGTGGTTTTTCAACCCTACGACCGGGGCACCGTACAAAGCGTGTATGACAGAATTGAACAGGACCTCACCGATGGCATGAAGCTGTTGAAACCAGGCTCCTGGGACGTGCCTAAATTTCATTTTAACCCACAGGCCGCCCATGCATTTGCCGCCCGCTTTTACCTGTTTAAAGGAGACTGGGATAAAGTGATAGAACAGGTAAGCGCCATACTGCCTGAAAACAATTTTTACGATAACCTGCACCAATATGGCGGCAACCTATGGTCGTTGAGTTCAGATGAAATTGTAGCCGAGAATACAAAAGCTGAACGGCCCTTTAACCTGTTGCTGGCAAATACGCAGTCCATTTATCAACGCAAGGAAGGTGCCGGCGGTAACCGGTATGGCTTTGGCGAAAAAGTAAAAAACGAAAGTACGGGCACTACGGTATTTGGCCTTCCTTTCCGCATCAACCTCCGCAACTATGGCGAACCCAATTATACCCCGGGTAAATACCTGGAATATTTTTACTACACCAATGTGGCCCAGGGAACCGGTCTGCCTTATATCATGATGCCCCTGTTCACCGTTGACGAAGCATTGATGAACCGGGCGGAAGCCTATATTCAAAAAGCAAATTATCCCCTGGCCATTGCCGACCTGAACGAGCTGGCCCGCGCAAGGATCCATGACTATAACCCGGTTAACAATGGACTTACCATTGCCAAAGCAAAAACCTTTACCGGTAAAACGGATGATAAACAGGCCCTGTTGGCAGCTTTGCTCGATACTAAAAAACGCGCGTTTATCCTGGAAGGTATTCGCTGGATGGACATTCTTCGCAACAACCTAACGGTAAAACACAACCAGATAGACGACCATGGTACTGAAACCTTTACCGAACTGCCACCCGGCGACCCGAGAAGAGTGTTTCAACTACCCAAGGATGTTACTACTTCAGGCGTACCTTTAAATCCCAGATAACAATGACACTAAAAAATATATTACATACAGGTTTGTGCGGGCTGCTGCTCATGAGCGTGGCCTCCTGCAGAAAATCTTCTGCCCTCGATGTAGATATGTCGAAATACATAGTAGACAATCCTGCAACTACTGACCTGGATAACTGGATCACCGATAATTTAACCAACCCGTATAACATTCAACTGCAATACCGCTACGAGCGGGACCTGCTAGGCGATGTTGGTAAAGATGTATCGCCGGTTAAGCTGGATAAAGTGCAACCCACGGCCCAGGCCATCATCAACATCTTTTTGAAAACCTATGAAAAGGTGGCGGGTGTGGCGTTCATTAAAACCTATACCCCCAAACAATTTGTGTTGTTCGGTTCACCGGCTTACAATACTGACGGCTCCCTTACCCTGGGTTCAGCCGATGGCGGCCGCCGTGTGATCTTGTATGATCTCAACAACCTTGACTTTACCAATCCGGCACAGGTAAGCACTAAAATGCTGACCATTCACCACGAGTTCACCCACATCCTTAACCAGTCGATCGCCATCCCACCGGATTTTCTACTGGTAACAAAAGGCGATTATATGGTTGACTGGACAAACGGCACGAATACCGAAGCTGTTGCCAAAAGTCTGGGGTTTGTTTCAAGGTATGCGAGACAGGATTACAACGAAGATTTTGCGGAAACAGTAGCCGCGTTGCTTATAAAGGGCCAGTTATGGTTTGATAGTTATGCGAAAGCGGCCGGCGCCGATGGACAAACAAAATTGAAGAAGAAGGAAGCCCTGGTGGTGGATTACTTTAAACAGTATTTCAACATCAACTTTCGTGAACTGCAATATGAAGTAGGCAACGTGCTGCGCCTTACCTATAACGATAAAACCAGGGGCTTTATGTACGCCTGGCAAAACAACCTGCTGGCCAAACCGCTGGTAGTGGATTTCAACCAACCGCATTATGCCCGGTTTGGCCAGTCGGCCAAATTTCAAACGGTATGGAACAACGTAAAAGCAGGACTTGCTACCGCTGGCTATACGCTGGTTTCTTTTAACGTGGTATTTGTATCGCCCACAGTAATACAAATGCAACACACGCTCGTTAATGCCGCTGGCGTGGGTGTGGCCTGGTACGATTATAACATTGCTATTAACGCCAATGATGACATCACCTTCACCAAATTTGATAACGGCAGCAATGCCTCAGGATATGCAAACGGCAGGACCGCATTGCCTTTCTTTACCCCACTGAACAATTACCTGGCCACCAAACTGTTTAAAGCCGATTGGTTCCCGGCAACAGCAACAGACGGCGGTAGCAATTACCTGAAGTTTGCCGGGTTTTATGTGAGCAACGAGCCGGACAATTATTTCTATGGTAAATTCTAAATGAAACCGATCATGAAACAACTGCTATATATACTTGCTGTTTTATTGCTTGTCACCGGCTGCAAAAAGGATGACACAAAACTCTTCGACGAAACGCCGGAGGAAAGAATGTCGGCCCGGATAAATGAACTCAACAACGCGTTGAACAGTGCTGAAAACGGCTGGAGGGCCTACCTCACCACCTCTGCTAAAGGTGGCTATGGGTTCTATATGGATTTCAAACCATCACAATCCATTACGATGGTGGCCGACCTCGACAGTGAATCCGCCACAAAGCCCAATACCTCTACCTATCGCATAAAATGGGTGATGAACGCCACCCTTATCTTCGATACGTATAATTATATCTCCAAATTGCAGGACCCTAACCCTGCCACCTATGGGGGCAATGCCGGTTCAGGTTTGCAAAGCGATGTGGAATTTGAATACCAGCGCATCAATGGCGACAGCATTATTTTGCGCGGCTTTAAGTACAAGAACGACCTGGTGCTGATAAAAGCAACTGCCGAACAAAAGAACCGTTACCTGAGCGCCGCCTACAAAGCCAACATAGATGCCTTCAATAATTACTTTGTTGGAAAAACATACAACTACCTTACCCTGCCCGGACTCAACAACAAGGTTCAGTTGCTGTTCGACAATTCGAACAAAATAATCACCATCCAGTATTCCGACAATAACGGCAATGTGGTAAAGGTGACAGGCAAATTCAATTATGAGGATGTGGGCATCAATATCATCGAAGGCATAGTGGTGAACGGGGTAACGTTTGTAAAAGCAGCCATGGAGAACGGCGACTTTGTATTATATGCCGCAGACGGCACTAAATACGTGTTGCATCAAAACAGCGTACCCATTTTGCTTATGCAGAACCTGTTTGCGTATAATGGCCTGTACAAGGAGTTGTATATCCCACCAAACCCGCCTGCAGGTATTAACTCCGGTTTCAACGCTGTGTACCAGGCCTGCCAAACTAAATTGGCACAAATGAACCCGAAACGTTCGCTAATAGACATCCGGTTTGTACTGGCCAGTTCCAATACCGTTCAGCTTATTACACGCAACGGCCCGGCCAATACATCGCCATTCACCGCCACTGCTACTTATTCGTACACGTACGTCAATGGAATAATAACCCTGAGCAACCCCAGCTACGATGGTAACTGGACCCAACGTTCTGTAGAGTATGCAGCCCTGCAGAATTATTTCGCCAACGATGCAGTTTTTAAAGTAGATTATGTTAGCACCAATATTCCCAATCTTCCCCTGATAGGGGGATTGTATAAGATATCTGATAATACTTCTTTCTTCTACGGGGTCTTAAGATAAGGCCTCCCCCCCAGCCCCCTCCGGTGGAGGGGGAGCTGGCGGACTCGCAACCAATTCCTATACTCTGGCTGGCAAGACTGGGTGCCGAGTTTTCAGCCCCACCCGAAAATAGTCGGCTTTTGCCGTTTCACGTTTGCCGTTTCACGATTGCTCTCCCGGTTCACCAAAATAAAAAAGGGTACATCCTGTTTGATATACCCTTTGTAATATTTTCAAGCATTTCTTTACTCTTCCACCAACTTAATACCTGTTTGCGTAAAAATGATCTTTTTGTTTTTGTACAAATTGCCCGTTGTCATTTTGAAGGTCTTCTTGCTCATTCCAAAAAAAGAATAGATCTCTTCGGGGTCCGATTTATCGTGGTAAGGCAGGTATCCATCGTTTTCTTTCAGTAACCGCATTATTTTGCCGGCTTCATCTTCTACCCGCTGGTAACCCATTTTGCCGGAACCAACATCTATGAGGTTATTTTCCCTTATGTTTTTGATATACCCTTTTATTTTATCACCAACCTGTATTTCGTGAAAGATATCATTGTGGTGTAATACCCCGGTGTGGAGGTTGTTGATGATCACTACATAGCCGATATCGGTACGACGGTATACCACCAGGTCAACAGGGTCCTGCTCTTTTACAGTAAGCACCTCATTACTTAAAAAACGTTCGATCTTTTCGGTGGCGGCTACCCGGCCGGTCATTTCATCCAGATAGATCTTTACCAGGTAATGACCGCCTACCCGCATCCCCATCAACTGTTGTGATTTGGCCACAAACAGGTCTTTCATCAGGCCCCAATCCATAAAAGCGCCCAGTTTGGTTACTGATACTACGGGCAGGTTTACAATATCGCCTACCACGCCCAACGGTTTTTGGGTGGTGGCAATCAGGCGGTCTTCCGAATCGTGATATACAAATACTTTCACATCATCCCCCACCTTCAACCCGGGCGGTATAAACCGTTTGGGCAGCAACACCACGTCTTTATCTTCTCCCAGGTACATGCCGAAATCGAATGCCCGGGCGACTTTTAAGGTGTTGAACTCTCCTACTTTTATATTACTGGTTGCCATTTACTGTGTTACTTTTTGCAAAGAACGGCAAAAGAAGGCAAAGGGCAAAAGGCCCTCCTTCGCTAAAGCTTCGGCGGGCGAGGCAGAAAGCCCCTTCGCGGCCAGAAAGAACATGTCAATTGGCCAACAGGTCAACTGGTTAACTCGTCAACTGGTCAACTGGTCAACTGGTCAACTTTCTACATTTTTATAAGCAATTCATTCAACCAGTTGTTGGAATTCAGGTCGAGCGGAATATCCGGTCGTATACCCACATTATCGATGCCCAGCCCTGCATCGATCCTTCTTGAACGCGTGGTGGGATAATGCAATTCAAAATCGGGGCTGAAAAAATCTTTCACCACTACATTCGAGTAGTCAAGCACACCTTTTGAAGGCTCCCCTGCCATCACTACTTTTGAACTTTGTTTGCCAACCAGCAAAAACTCTTCTGTGGTGCTGCCACAGCCGTGATTGATAACAATTGCCACCTTCGCCGGCATGGGCCATACTGCCGGTAATGTATCTGTATTATCTGAGGCAAAATTGACAGCCGTCCGCGCCTTTCCCCGGCCTATATCCAGCAGCTGCGTCAGGTGATCGAGTTCCTTTTTAGGAATTTCAGTCCGGTATTTATCAATAGCTTTTTCCCAGGCAGTAATATTATCGGGTGTCAGCAACAGATCAACACCTGTATGCTTTACCGGATTGGTATAAATGATGGGTTGTAAAAATGACATGGAACGATCGCCGCCACCGCCATTCCACCTGAGGTCAATCACCAGCTTCGGCATAGACTGAATGTTTGCCAGATTGGCCCGGATCACAGAATCTATGTGCTTTGCTTCAAAAAGATCAAAAGTCCTGATGCGGATATAACCAGTAGAGTCATTCAGCTTTTTATAGAATGTATTCAGGTGTTGTTCTTCTTCAAACAAAGGTTTAACCGGCTCCTGTTGTTCACGCACGCCATTTTTGAACCAGCCCTCCGAGGCCAGCCCCTTTTGCCAATCACCCTGCATCGTGGAAATATAGGCGCTATGATTGCGAAGATACCAGATCCCCTTAAACTGATCTTCCCCGGCATCAAACAGTTCAAACTTGACCTGCCCTGGCTTCCAGGTGGGCGCCCGTGACTCCAATATCACGCCCACATAGGAACGTAACCCCTTTTTACTTTTAAGCACCCCTACTTTATATACCGAGTCGGCAGTATAATAGATACCTTCCGGAAGAGATTGTTCAACCAATCGGATCGTTTCTACTGTATCGGGAGGAGGTATCCTGATAGAAACATGGTTGTCTTTAAAATAATCGAGCCAGTGATCAATAACAAAGAAACAGTCAGCATTTGAGCGGACGCGTTTGGCCCAGGCATATGCCTGGCGGGTATATGCCAGGTAAGCGGCCCTGGTGGCGGGTGTTACTTTATCGGTATACCCGGCGTAATTCCGCTCGAAATAACTTTTTACACTATCAAATACTTTGACACCATTCACCGGCTGACAAATACCGGAAATACTACCTATTAAAAAGAAGGTAGTTAAAATGGACAGGCTAAAAATTTTATTCATCTGGCAATGGTAAGGCGCCAAATTAATAAATATTATTTACAGCATCCTCCACACCCATCATAAAAAAAAGCGCCCCGAAAAATTCGGGACGCCTTTGAGCAGACTTTCAAGTCAGTGATAAAGATGAATGGTGGATTCAAGCACTCATCCATTAATAAATCAGGCGGTCATGAATTGGACATCGGATGTATGCTCCCACTGACTGGCCACCATTCACTGTTCTATTGGGCTTTTCATGTTGTTGTTAGTAAAAGGCTAGTTGGTTTTTCCAAAAAGCGATTCCAACTTTTGGTTCAGGGTCTCGCCGCGTAAACCGGTGGCAACGATCTTACCGGTGGGATCAAGCAGGAAGCTGGCAGGCACCGCACGGATACCATACAATACGGCAACTTCATTGCTCCAACCCTTCAGGTCAGAAACCTGGGTCCAGGGCAGTGCATCATGCTCAACCGCTTTTAACCAGGGCTCTTTTTCTTTATCGAGTGACACACTAAGTATATCGAATCCTTTGCTGTTGTACATTTTATATTGCTTCAACAGGTTGGGGTTCTCAGCACGGCAGGGTCCGCACCAGCTGGCCCAGAACTCGATCAATACATACTTGCCTTTATAGTCGGCCAGTTTAACCTGTTTGCCATCGGGTGTACTTTGTGTAAACTCCTGGGCAGGTTTTCCTTCTTCTACCTTGCTTAACAGATCGATACGGGCTGCGATCTCTTTGCCGATGCTGGCAGCTTTGATAGCGGGTTCCAGTTTATCGTACATTTTAATGCTGGCGGCCAGGGTATTGGTGCTGGTATAGCCCAGTAATTCCTTGGCGCCTACATAGCTTTTTGGATGTTCGCCAACATAGGCAATGCGGGCTTTGAATTCCCAGTTATACTGGCTGTCGGCTTTTGCCTGCAGTATTTTTGCCGTTACGCTGTCACCGGCCTGTTTCGCATCATAAGCCTTTTGAAAAAGCGCGATGGTTCTTTTGCGGTTGTCCATCAGCTTTTGATTGAACACCTCAAACTCCTGCGTAGCGCCTTTACCGGTTACTTTGGTATTGTACATGCTGTCTACATCGGCTACTATCGCGATCGGTGTATTTTCAACAAACAGGTCGATCTTTACTTTAAAGGTCTTTGTAAAAATAAAACCGGGAACGGGTTCCTCTACATGTCCTTTAAAAGAAAAGCTGCCATTGGTAACTTTTGCCGTATCGGTTTTGGAAGAGCCCATGGTGCCGTAGTTCAGGTATACAATACTATCGGTCATATGCGCCACCTTTGCGGTGATCACAAATTGGGGCGCTTTCTTCTGTGCTGCAGCAGGGCTGGCTATCAACAGCAAGGCTATAGCTTTCAGCAAAAATGGTTTCAGTGAGGTCTTGTTCATCTATTGTTTTTATTAGAATTAATTGATTATTGTTTAACAGTTATATCAACAGGTGATCCAGGTATACCGGTATACTTTTTAAGAACATCTCCATTTTTACCGGTGCTGATATCAAGGAAGTATACAGTGCCATCAACGCCGGCCATCAACGTATTTTCATCATTGCTCAATTTGATCATAGTTACAGCTTTGCCGCCAAAATCGGTGGTCAGCGGAGTGAAGCTCTGGTTCGTTGGATTGTAGCGATAGATCTTATCACCCGAGGTAAAGTAAAATACTTCTTTCTTTGAACCGGTCCATTTGGTGGTGGGGGTGATCAGCCCTGGTTGTGCAAATGGCCGTTTATAATCCGGACTCAGTTGTATAAATCCCATATACGCGATGAGAAATCTCAATTCATATAAAGTACCATCGGCGGCTTTACCAAAAGCATAACAGGGACCATCATTGATCTGCTGAAAATGTATCAGATCGAGCGCAATATTCTTGGGATCAAATGCTGTAGTATTCGTTACCTGGTAATTAGCGCCGCTAAATGCCAGGGACCCGAAATTGGTGAACGCCGCAAATTGTTTGTTTTTCATATCATAGCCCACACCGTAAGGGATAACATTGTTAAAAGCTACCCGCCTGTAAAACTGGTAATCCCCAATGGGCGCCGTTCCAAAATAACCATACACATCACTATACCAATAGGTTTGCCAGGAACCCATGTACAATTTACCATTGACAACGCCTCGCAGTACCCCATTCTCTGAAGTTTCGAGGTAACCAGGCGTTGCAGCGGCCGGCTTGTCAAAGAAGTTCTCGCGCAGGGTTTTCACCTGTAACAGGGTATTGGTGTTCACTTGCATGCCGCCCTCATTAGACCCGGTAAAAGTGGCCCAGTATCCCAGAGTAGGTACTGGTGTAACCTGTTGCTTAATAAGATCAATTACCTGTAAAGGTCCTCCGGGCAGGTCGGCCCCATTTAATGTCTGGTAAATGCGGGGCATTACGGTATTGTCCGGCTTCACAAAACTAAGCTGGGAAGTATTTCCTTCCTGGCTCAACACCAAGGCGCCTTTTGTAAACTGTGTTACACCCTGTATTTGAAAATCCATGAAATATTTCATTCCATTTGAACTATCAGTAATAGTCAAACGTGCGGGATATGTATCGATCGGCAGGGAGAAGTAGAATTTTAGCGGGTAACCTGAGATCGTTGTATCCCGCGTTTCCTGTGGGATGCCGATCCGCATGGAAAAGCCAAACTTCGCTTTGGGATCAGTACTCATTACAGTTGGTTTTATAATCAGGGTATCGCCAACAAATGCATAATATATCGAATCGAAGTTCGTTACCTGCGGTTTCACTACCTCATGATAATCGTAGTTGCCTTTATCTTTATAACAGGCCAGCTGTAGCAGCGCAAAGGCCGTAAGCATGACCAACAATAATCGTTTCATTAAAATATTTTTAAGCAGTTAACCTATAACACGTCATTACCATTCTCATCAACAAAATAGAACGAGTTAGTAGTGCCTTTTCTCCTGTACAGGAACTTTTTCTCCGGTTCAGCAGGATTATAAAAATCATAATTGCCATCCGGTCTTGGGTACAGGTCATATCCTTTACCGGGATTATTGGCTATCCATGTTTTAGGAGTCGACAATAAGACATTAAGCTTATCAGTATAGTATAACCATATGGGTATATCATACTGCCCGGTGGGAACGTCGTCTGTAGTTGCTGACAGTCTGAACAGCAAATGTTTCACGATTGTATAGCCGCTCCCTCCTAACGGGCACTTATCCCACCACTTGGGTCTTTCGAGCCTGTTAGAAAAAACAATACGTGCAGTAAGCTGCTGCTTGAAATCGGTTTGAAGCCGGCCGGTAGAAACCAGTTGAATGGTCAGTGAAAACGAGCGCTGGAGCATCAGTGTATCGGTATTATAAAGGATCACCGGGAACCACGACGGACCTGCATTCGCGGGCAACACGTACTGTTCTTTCAAAGGCTGGTAGTGTTTGTTCACCTGGGCAGTGCTGGCCGAGTCAATTACTTTAACAGAAAAGGTCATGGCACTATCGACCCGGTTGCCTGAAATACGAACAGGCACCCATACCGTATCACTTCGCATTTCGGGGTGCTTGGCAAAAGTGTATAACAAACTGTCTTTATAGCCATAAGGTTCCAGGTTGAAATATATATTTTCGGTGGAACCGGTAAAAGTTGGTATTGTTTCTTTTTTGCAGGCAGCCATCCCTACAACAGCCGCCATTAAAATGATCATAATTTTATTCATAACTAGTGCGGTTGTTTAACGTTGACCAAATTCAATTTCGTTAACAGGCAGCGGCATCACAAAAACCTGGTCGCCGGGTGGAATATTACTACTACCTAACAGGGCTACAATAGTCCGATTCAACCTTTTGTACATATAGAATAGCTGCCCCTCTGCATACATTTCCTTCCGGGCATCCTTTACCAGTTCATTCAATAACTCTTCTTTATTATTTGCCGTTACATCGGTTCCCATTCCACGACTGGCCCTCACAATGTTGAGGTACGACAGCCCTTTTGCCGGATCAGCATCGTACGAACACTCTGAAGCGATATAATACATTTCACTAAGTCTCAAGGCCGGCAGCACCTGGTAATGCCGGTTCTTTTCGATATCCCGTTTGTATTTAAGGATTTCATAATTATTACCCACCAGATT
>NZ_JBJMLX010000367.1:0-2194 GCF_045805085.1 Niastella sp. | reverse complement strand
TGGACGGCAACAGATGCATGCGGTAACACCGGAACACAAACGCAAACGATCACCTTCACCAGGGATACTGAAGCACCGGTAATTACGGTTACAGCTTCAACAGCGGTAACCTGTAACCCGACAGCGGCACAGCTCACAGCTGCCTTTGGTACTGCCTCAGTAAGCGACAACTGCGCTACCGGTCTTACCGCCACCTTCACCGATGGGGCAGAAACAGGTACAGGTTGCGACCGCTCTATCACCAGAACCTGGACGGCAACAGATGCATGCGGTAACACCGGAACACAAACGCAAACGATCACCTTCACCAGGGATACGGAAGCACCGGTGATAACTTGTCCGCCATCACAATCGTTCTGTGTTGGGTCAGGCAACACTTATACTATCCCTGCCTTGACTGCAACGGATAACTGCAGCACTAACTTGACGATCACTTACCAGGTCACAGGGGCAACAACAAGAAGTGGTACAGGAACCGATGCAAGTGGAACATTTAATGTAGGTGCGTCAACAATAACATGGACAGTTACAGATGCATGTGGCAATATTTCCACCTGTACAACAGTGGTAACCATTAATCCATTGCCAACGCCGGTTGTAACTGGTCCAACTCCAGCCTGCGTACTTACCGAAACAGTAGTGTATAGCACACCGCTAAATGGTTGCAACACGTATAGCTGGACGGTGTCTGCCGGAGGAACTATCATTGGATCAAGTACAGGCAATTCAATAACTGTTCAGTGGACAACACCTGGCGTCCAGACTGTGACGGTAACAGAGACCATGTGTGGAACTGGTTGCACGGCTACGGCTAACCAGACTGTGACTGTTAATCCGAAACCTGTAACAACCCCAATCACCCATAATTAAAAATGAAAAGCAACAAAGAAATGAAACCCAATTAAAACCACCCACAAAGCTGCAAACATGCACGCTGCTTCCTGGAGAAGCAGTGTGCATGTAGCGCTTTTCGGACAACTTAATATAGTAAGCTAACGGACGAGAATGTTTAAACGGTTACTACATATCATTGTATTCACTTTGCTCTTGTTCAGTGTCAAAGAGACATCTGCGCAAATGGCTATGCCGGATCATGTATGTATTGGAACCACTAAAAAATATTCTGTAAATGATGCAAGCGTCCTCTCTACTTACATATGGAAAATAGATGGTGTTACACAATCCATTACTACCAATGAAATAACTATTACCTGGAATACGGCTGGTCAATTTCTCATCACCGTACAGGAACGTTCTGCAGATGGTTGCGAGGGAGATATACAATCAGGGATTGTTTATGTATATCCAGTTGTAACCGGAACTCAAACTGCCACTGTTTGTGCTAATCAATTACCATATTTATGGAATGGTAATACTTATAATGCTGCGGGAATCTATAAGGATACCCTTGTCAGTGCTACAGGTTGTGATTCTATTGTCACCCTGACATTGAATGTAAATCCAGTGGCAACTGGAACTCAGACAGCCACTATTTGCGCCAATCAGTTACCATACACCTGGAACGGGAATTCTTATAATGTGGCTGGAACCTATAAGGACACCTTAGTTAGTGCTGCAGGTTGCGATTCCATCATAACCCTGACATTAAATGTTAACCCAGTTGTAACAGGAACTCAAACCGCAACTGTTTGCGCTAATCAATTACCATACTTATGGAATGGCAATTCCTATACTACTGCTGGCACTTATAAGGATACCCTGACTTCCGCCGCGGGTTGCGATTCCATCATAACCCTGACATTAAATGTTAGCCCAGTTGTAACAGGATCTCAAACCGCAACTGTTTGCGCTAATCAATTGCCATATTTATGGAATGGTAATGCTTATAATGCAGCGGGAATCTATAAGGATACCCTTATCAGTGCTACAGGTTGTGATTCTATTGTCGCCCTGACATTGAATGTTAATCCCGTTGTAACAGGAGCACAGACAGCCACTGTTTGTGCCAATCAACTGCCATACACCTGGAATGGCAATAAGTATAATGCAGCTGGATCATATAAGGATACCTTGATTAGCGCCGCCGGTTGTGATTCTGTTGTTACGCTCACCTTGAGTGTTAACCCCGTAGTGACCGGGTTACAAACGATTACCATCTGCAGTAGCCAACTGCCATACACCTGGAACGGTAATAAATATAATGCTGCCGGAACATATAAGGACACCTTAATTA
>NZ_JBJMLX010000366.1:0-5857 GCF_045805085.1 Niastella sp. | reverse complement strand
TGGCCATTAATATCGCCACCACCATTGCGCAACTGGCGGAGACCATTATAGAAGTGGCCACCTCGCCGTGGATGATCACGAACAGTATCTCAACTACTATAACCAGTACACTTACCATTCATCCCGATCCCCGGCATGGGGCTTTCCCGGCGCTACCTGCTGGTTCAAAGACGGCTTCCTATGTCACCAAAATGATCTACCAGGCGCAGAACAGGCCCAGCATTACTTCGCCGGCTGTTACGTTAAACCCCTCCAGCTATCCCTCAACACTAAGCGCTCAGTTTACCAATACGCTTGGCGGACAGGTTAAGTTTGAAGTGGATTTTTACATCGACAACTGGCTGGCCGGTAAAGCCACCACCTCCTGGCTGGAAAATAATGAAGACAATACAGCTAATATTACCTTATACCTGTTTCAGCAACCTATACCGCTTACCAATAAATCGGTATATGCGCATACGGCCATCCTGGGTTACCAGAACAATGCCTATACCTGGATACCCCAAACCACGCCGCCCAATGCTACCATTGCCAATACCGATACCAGCCAAAGCGGTAATGCCATTTCAGACTGGACGGGTTTGGCGTTGAGCCAGCGCAGTGGGATGATAGGGTTGGCCTGGAAGGCTGCGGGCATGGGTATTACCGATTGCTCAACCGGCGCCGGCGGACAACTATACGCTTTTGAGAACATCGATATCCCCGGTACCGACATGAACGAGGTGAAATTTCCATCCTGTGGTTTTACCTCGCCATCAGAGCTGGTGTATGATGTATATCCGCCAAAGTTCTTAATGCAGAATGGTGAATTCGTAATTGGCCTCAATGGGAAGCCTGTTCCAGACCCAACCGATGTTAGTCTGGGCAATTATTATGTTGACCCGCGCAAAGCTGATAATGACCAGGATGTAGATGGGGGCTACCATCTTCGATTGGTGACATTGGACACCAGTACACCCTTTAACATGGCTCCGAATCAAAATTCCTTTGGCCGTTTTCCTTATTACCCCGATTCCATTGCCATGCACCCGGGCGGGTATGTGATAGGCGTTAATAGAAAGTATTGTAAAATGATGATCACGCAGCTGGCAGGCGGCACTGGTCTGGCGGACAATAATATTCCGTTGGCGCTCAGCTTTGCAGGACAGGCGCTTAACTTCAACGATAGCAATGGCCGTGCGGGATTGTTGTTCACCCCGGTGGCTGTTACCAGTTCATACGACGGCACCATACTGGTGCTGGAGCAGCTGAGCAGCCAGGGTTTTAATATTGCCCGTTTGCAGGCATTTGATCTGAATGGTAACCCGGTGAACTGCTTCCAGGATAACACGGGCAAGCCTTCACCGTTCTTATTGCTGCCTGCCCCTGTTACTTACCTCGATGTGGCGGCAGTAGGCGATAATTATACCACCTATCTATACGTGTTATCTTATGCAAACGATGGCAGCCATGTAAGCGACTATAGCATGGCGATATACCAGTATGGTCAGGGGGCGCCTGCAGGCAATCTGTTGGTAACAACTCCTCAGATCCCGGCGGCACGCCTGAATGTGGATATGTGGCATACCCTGTATACCCTTAATTATGCCATGACCCAGGATGGAAAAGGAAACAACGCCGGTCCTTTGGGTGGAACCGGTACAGGCCCCGCCGGTCGTACCGTACCCTCAGTAAGCGAATGGTTACCACCGTTGCCTTCATAACCATATGCATAATAAAAAATGCCGTCCCGATCACATCGGACGGCATTTTTATGTGCGCCTTCCGCTAAAATTGCACTGACATCCGGGATAAATGATGGTTATTCAGCTTATTGATTGGTTAATGCCATTTACCTGTTACAGCCATTATTGTAATTACTTGCAATATCAAACTGTAGCCATGAAATTGTTTGCCTTTATGAAAAAACTACTGCTCAGTGCCGGTACTCTTTTGCTGAATTTCACTGTATTCGCCCAGGTTAAAAGCCAGTGGGTGTATTTGAACGATGCTAATAAGCTTGAATATAAAACAACCGAACGTGGCGACAGAATAATGGATTTTTCCTATGCCGGTTACCGGGAGGGCGGAGTAGCTATCCCAACTGTTCCGGTAAAGGTCAGCATTAGCACAACAGCCGGGGATAATTCCAATGCCATTCAACAGGCTATTGACCAGGTAAGTGGTATGCCTATGGTGAATGGGGTGCGTGGTGCGGTATTGTTACAAGCAGGTACTTATAATTGTGAACGGCCAATAACCATCAGCACCAGTGGTGTGGTACTCCAGGGCAGTGGTTCGGGCGAAAGCGGTTCCATAATAAATATGACCGGTAACCCACATGCCTGTATAGTAATAAAAGGCAATGTCACAACAAACGCAACCAATACAAAAACTACCATAGCCGATCCCTATGTTCCCTCGGGAGCTATAAGTTTTCAATTACGCCATGTAAAAGAATTCGCAGCAGGTGATACCATCCGGATTGCCCGGCCGGTAACCGATGCCTGGGTGCACTTGATGGGAATGGATAAACTGGTGCGGGATGGCAAAAAGCAAACCTGGGTTACCGGTGAAATAACAACAGAAAGAGTAATTAAAAAGATAAACAAAAACACGGTCACTGTCAATTTCCCGCTCACAGATTCCTACGATGAGCAATATCTTGGTAAAGATGGCGTGTCGGTAACAAAGATCACTACCAGTGGTATCATTGTTGAAACGGGTGTTGAGAACCTGCGGATCGTTGCACCTGCGCAATCAGTGACCATTAACGACGGGCTTTATCGTGCTTTGAACATGAGTGGGGTTACAGACGGATGGATGCGTAAGATAGAGATCCTGAATACAACAAACAGTATCAGTATTACGGCCAACCGGGTAACTGTTGACCATGTTAACATTGTACATACGGTGCCAACAAAAGGGTCCGCCAAACCGGCCGATCTAAATGGAAGCGGCGCGCAGTTGCTCTTTAATCAATGTAATATTACCGGCGATAATCTTTTTTACTTTGCTACCGGCGCCAAGGTATCAGGTCCTGTTGTTTTATTGAATTGTACTTTCCGGGGCAAGGGCTGGATACAACCACACCAGCGATGGGCTACCGGATTGCTGGTAGATAACTGCCAGGTGCCTGATGGCGGCATCGATTTTATGAACAGGGGCGCTATGGGTTCGGGCCATGGATGGGCAATAGGCTGGGCCGTAGCATGGAACTGTAGTGCACAATCTTATTTGAACCAGTTACCGCCAGGGGCGGCCAACTGGGTAATTGGTTGCAAAGGAGAACCACAAAAAAAAGCCATTCCCTTTGATGCGGAGCCACTGCTGCCCGAAGGTATTTACGATGCCCATAACACACCTGTTGATCCATCCAGTTTGTACCTGGCACAGTTAACTGAAAGATTGGGAAAAGCGGCGGTTCAACATGTTGGGTATTAAATTCATGTGACATGCATTATATTTGGTACACAAAATAAAATGCCTGCCAACTATGAAGTATATCCTGATAACAGCCCTGCTGTTAATTACCCTGAATGTACATTCCCAAACCTGTTCCTGTGAAAAGGAATTCTTATACATTAAAAACATTGTTGAAAATGGTTTTGCTGGTTTTTCAGACAATGTAGCAAAGCTTACAGAAGCGGGTTATAAGAAAGAGATTGACCAGTTATTGAAGCTTACCCATAATAAATTTGCCAGCGACAATTGTATTCTGATCATTTCGCAATACCTCCATTTATTTAAAAGTTATCACCTTGGGTATTGGTCTAACTTTGATCGTATTAAGATCGACACGCCTTTCGTTAACCATCGGCCGCTTTTTAATATTACAGACAAGGATATAGCAAGGCTGAAAAAGTCAGGGTCATGGGAGGGTATTTATTATTTCAGGCGCGATTCTTCTATTAAAATTGCTGTTATAAAAGACCCTACGGCTCTGCATGATTATGTGGGGGTAACGCTTGAGTCAAAGTTACCAACCTGGAAAAAAGGCATGATCAAGAGTGAAGGCAAGCTGATAAATGACAGTGTAATGAAGGGATTGTATTATATGCGCAACCACCGGCCCGAAGAACAGTATTTTGGTCTGTGGGAAAATAATAACAGGATCTCAGGAGATTGGCTGCGCCAGGGAGCATCTGTAAAACAGGAAATTGCTCAAAATGCGTCTCCCCAAAAGCCTTCACCGGCAATAGATGCACGAAGCCTTTCTGCCAATACGTTTTATATTAAAATGTCCAGCTTTGGCCCGGCTGCCAAACGGCCCATAGACTCCATACTAAAAGCGAATGAACAATTATTAAACACAATACCCAATCTTATTCTGGATGTACGCGGAAATGGGGGCGGGGGAGACGCTTGTTGGGAGCCATTTATTCCTTATTTCTATACTAACCCTATTAGAACGATCGGGGCAGATGCATTAGTGTCAGAAACGAACGTCGGCATCTTAAAAAAACAATTAGAGAATAAAGAACTCTCCAAAGAAGAAATTGACTACTACAACAATAAACTTACCTTATTGGAAAAAGCAAAAGGACGGTGGGCAGTAAGTAATGCTGATATAATTGATTCAGCCTTCACTGTAAAAGCGTTTCCAAAAAAGATCATCATCATAGTCAACAATGATTGCGGCAGCGCTGCAGAAGAGTTTTTACTGGCGGCACGGCAAAGTTCAAAGGTTACATTGGTGGGAGAAAATTCTATAGGCAGCCTTGATTATTCAAATGTACTAAACGTCCCGTTTTTATGTTACCCTTATATATTGCAATATCCTATCACCCGCAGCCGGCGTCTTGATCTTGGCCAGGGAATTGACAATGTAGGTATAGCCCCTAAAATATACCTGCCGAAAGGGAAGGACTGGCTGGAAGAAGCGTTGAAAATAGCGGAACAACAATAAATTAAAAAATACCCGGGTTTATTGATCTACCTTCACCTGTTATTCATTTGTTTGCACTATTATCATTCTATGAGATTACAGGTTAAAAGAATTAATGTACGATTGTACCCCGATGCAAGAAAGGTTATTCCCCGGTTTTTTAATACAGGCAATGAACGTTCCCTGGCACTTATTAACAGGGTGCTGCAAATGCCAGACAACGAAGCCAATAATCTATTACTCCAGGTTTATAAAGAATTTTCTGATCGCTATATAGATATCCGGGCAATTTTGGATAAACATTTTGAGTTGATAAAACGTTTATTGCCGCAGGAAAAACTACATACGGTATCAAAAGAGAAAAAATTATTGATCGGCTCTTATTTTACCATGGAGTATTCCCTGGAACACGCAGCCCTGTTTAATCCATCTATCGTGGAAGATCCGGATCAGTCCGGAGCAGCAGCCGGCGAAAAAAATGTGATCGTAAGTTTCAGGGCTACCGGCGAAGGTCATATTTCATCGTTGTTATTTAAGCGTGGGAAATTAGATAAGGATGCTATGATCCATTTTGAACCGTCCGGCAAATACATGAACGAAGGACAGGTCACTCAACAAAATAGCAAACTGAAATATGACATGCTCACCATGGTAAATACCGGTTATGAGTTGCATTTTTCAGCCGATACGTTGCTCTCTGAACGCGTTATTTTTCCTATAGCCTTAACAGAAAAGAATGGAATTGAGGATGCACGGTTTGTAAAATTTATCAGGGAAGATGGTTCCGCCACCTATCTTGCCACTTATACGGCCTATGACGGTTCTTTTATTTTACCGCATGTAATTGAAACGACCGACTTCCTTCATTTTAAGATGTCACCGCTTCGTGGAAACGCGGCCATTAACAAGAATCTGGCTATATTTCCCAGGAAGATCAATGGTAAGTATGTTATGTTATCCCGTATTGATGGAATCAATAATTACATAATG
>NZ_JBJMLX010000365.1:0-6654 GCF_045805085.1 Niastella sp. | reverse complement strand
TGTTACCGGGCGAATTCTGTTCAAGACAGACAGTAGTGGCGAAGCGAAGGGATCACCGCTTATGTCCTTTTAAGTATGGATTTTCGAGTTTCTCCTTTTGCACGAGGAGTTTTCTTGTTTGCATATTGAGTTTGTATCTCACTTAGCGGATACATGTCTCATCTTACCTTTTATGCATCAACTGTAGCTTTTTATGCATCTTCACTAGCTTTTATGGTACAACAGTAGCTTTTTATGCACCATCCCTCGCCTTTTATAGTGCATCCCTTACTTTATTCTATTGCATCAATAGCCTTTTATGACTCGTAAGTTGCCAACTTTAGTACGTAAGTTGCCAACTTCGGGGTACAAGTGGGCAACTTTCAATCATATGTTCATCACTTAAGACCTGAAGTTGGTTACTTGTGTGACAAAAAAAGCAATTATTGATCTGAAGTTGCGCAGATATGCGCTATAAATAGCGACTTATGCACCAAAGTAAGCAACTTGTATGAAAAGTTAGCTTTGGATGAGTCATAAAAGGCTAGGTACGCAATAAAAGAAGCAACTGGCGCACAATATAAAGCTATGGTGCACCATAAAAGGCTACAGTTGTTTCAAAGTTGGCAACTTCCAAGCCAATCTTGTCCACAATACACGCCGCTGGCTCACATTCTTGAGTGAACTATGGGAGGCCTTTAAAACCGCATCATCTAATTGCTTTAGGGAAGTTAGGGAAATTCGAGTTTTTTGCGTTCAGTCCTTGACGTACTACAACAATGCTAATCGAACCCACGCGCAAAGACAGCATTTATTTATTGTATGAGTATCCTTTTAGCTTTCCCATCAGCGTTCAATAAGTAAACACCTTTGGCATAGCTGCTTACATCTATGCTTTTTAATCCGGGTGTTAATTGTTTTATCCATAGCAGCTTACCGCTTACTTCGTAAAATGAGATAGTTGTTGTTTTATGAACCTGTACCTGCAATACTCCATTACTTATTCTGTTTCCAGGTATGGTAAAGGCTGCATAATCTTCGGACAGGTTTATTACTTTCACTTCACTATAACTGATTTTCCCGTCCAGATCTGTTTGTATTACACGGTAATAGTTATAACCTTTCCAGGTATTATTATGCACATAAGTATACTTGCGAAGGGTGCTGCTGTTACCTGCTGCTGAAAGAATGGCTACTGAAGTCCAGCTTACACCGTCAATACTATACTGTACAATAAAATCTTTTGAATTTTGTTCTGAAGCAGTGCTCCAATTTAATATTGCCGACTTGTCTTGTCTTTTTACTGTAAAGGAAACCCAGGTTATAGGAAGGGTGAATAGATTTGTTTGTACAATAAAACCACTAAAGCCAGCAACAGTAAAAGTTACTTCCCAGCAATTTGAAACAGCATTCCAAACGATATCATTATCGTCAGGATTAATAACCGTTGTGCCGTTACTGTAGGAAGATGGCAATCCTGTCGCGTCGGCTGAACTGCCACTGTATTTACCTATACGCAGGTTGGCTTTACCGACACTATCAGAAGGGGCGGCCGGCAGTTTGAGTGAACTTGCAGCAACAGTATTGAAGTTGTCGAAATCGGTTTGTGTGAAATACAATGTAATGGTGCCTGTGGCGGTAGATGCGTTGCTGGCAGGCGTTATTTCGTAATGACGCTGCACAAAAGGAAGTCCGTTTTGGGTGGGCACTGTTCCTTCGATCCAGACTTTATTAGTAACAGAACCGCTAACAGGGCTGGCTCCAGAAGCCATAACAGTGTTAAGCAATTGACAGCTGCCGGTTACGTAGTTGGTATTGCTTACATTTTTGATAACAGTTTGATTGGATGTGGGTAATGAATAATAGCTTGATCCGGGTGTAAATGATGGTTCGGTAATAACAATGGTTGCAGTTGTGGTAAAGAGGTTGGCATCGGTTACAGTTACAGTATAGGTGTCTGCCGGAAGATTGGTAGCAGTAGCTGATGTTCCTCCAGTGGGCGACCACGAATAGGTGTAACCCGCACTGCCGCCTGCAGCGCTTACCGTAGCCGAGCCGTTAGAACCGCCATTGCAGGATACGTTGGATGATGATGTGATGGTTGCTGATAATATAGTAACGTAATCAAGGCAGGCAGTTACGTCATTCAATACAGGTGTACTGGTGGTAACTCCGGAGGTAAGGAAGGCCTTGTATTTTAAATAACGGAGGCCGTTAAACCGAGATAGGGATGCTCCACTGGTGAAGAAAGTAGAAGCTGTGCCGTCTGGACCAACAAAGTTAAAAGGACCGCTGCTACTGTTGCTTGCCGCTACCTGGAGTTGTATGGCCGTGCTGGCAGGAGTGGTTGCCGTCCAGGTCAACGTTGTCCAAACCGGGGCGAAACCAACAGCCGGATTTGCATCCTTCACTGCGGAGACTAAATTGCCGGAGCCAAAGTATGTTACCGGCGGCGTTACATAGCTCGTGAAGTAGAGGTCAGCATTGATGGCAGTCCACGTAGTGCCGCTGTTGGTGGTTGTGAATACCTGACCATTGGCCAGCGAACTTCCGCCTGCAGTATAACCCCGCACACCGAAGACCGTATTGCCAACGCTCAACCGGAGAACAATAGAGTAACTGGTTCCGCTGACCACCGCCGCGGGGGTTGCAAAGGTAGTCGTGTAGAGCGCAGCCGTACCAACGTTCGTGACCGGGCCTAACGTGCCCGTCGCCAGGACGGTTGTTCCAGGATTTGCTCCGTTTAGATTGCGGATCTCCACAGTAATTGTTCCAGAGGTACCGGACGAGAGACCAAGACCCACCGTGAGCTTTGTCAGGTTGCCGGTAACGCCGGCACGGAAAGTCTGTCCCGTCCATGTGGTTCCAGTCAGGTTATTGCTAACGGATAAAGCTGCAGGTGAACTGGTCTGATCGGCAGCTTCCGGGGTGCTGTTTGTAAGCTTCACGTCGCCGGGACTGGAGGTTAGTTCAACATTGGTCAGCGCGCCGGTCTGGAATTCAGCCTGCGATGCATCGATCATGCAGGTATCACTGTTGACAAAAGAAATGCCTGTTTCACCCGGTGGAAGGATAGCACTCTTTGCAGTAAACCCTGCTATCAACAACATTGTCGTTATAGTTAGCAATAAACTGAATTTTATTTTTTTCATAAGCTCTTAATTTACCAGTAAATGCAATGCTTAGACTAACAAACAACCACCTTTTTAAATAATTAAGGTGTTATTTATATGATGATAAAGGTTATCACATATTGATTTTCTCTGCAATAGAAGGCGATCCATTTTGCCTGGTGTTACATGCTGAAAAAGAAAATGAAAAACTAAACGCTACAACCAATACAAAATTTGA
The DNA here is from genome assembly GCF_045805085.1 of Niastella sp. Lineage (NCBI taxonomy): Bacteria > Pseudomonadati > Bacteroidota > Chitinophagia > Chitinophagales > Chitinophagaceae > Niastella > Niastella sp. The sequence goes on along the minus strand of NZ_JBJMLX010000365.1, from coordinate 3,324 downwards.
TCATAGGTTGCTTACTTAAGACCTGTAGTTGTTTATTTGTATATCGAAGTACGCAATTACGATTTGAAGGTGCGACGAAATGAGTTGTACTAAGCTACAACTTTAGGATCAATTTTTGACCGGGCAGGATCATTTTGAAGAAGTCATGGATGAAGGTGGTAAATAATTTCGAAAGTGAAATGGATTTTTATGCCGAAAAAGTGTTATGTTGACGCAATATAAAGTTGGTTATGACACTCAAGTTAACTTACAGAACAATTGCCTTGCTATTTTTATTATCAATTCCTGCCATTGCTGCCTTCGCCCAAAAAGATGAATGGCTCGATCCTAACCTCAATGAAATAAACCGTGCGCCCATGCATACCAATTATTTTGCTTACGAAAGCGAAAGCAAGGCATTGCTGGGTGTTAAAGAAAACTCCACCAATTTTCTAACCCTGAACGGTTCCTGGAAGTTTAACTGGGTAAAAGATGCCGGTATGCGCCCGCTGGATTTCTTTAAAAATGATTTTAATGATAAAGGATGGTCAGCCATGCCTGTGCCTGGTATCTGGGAGGTGAATGGGTTTGGCGATCCGATGTACACCAACATTGCCTATCCCTGGAGCAACCAGGTTGCGAACAACCCGCCCATTGTTCCCGAAGAAAATAACCATGTAGGATCCTACAGAAAAGAGATCACCATTCCCGCGGACTGGAAAGGGAAAGAAATTATCGCCCATTTTGGGTCCGTTACTTCCAACATGTACCTGTGGGTGAACGGGCAGCTGGTAGGGTATAGCGAAGACAGTAAACTGGAAGCGGAATTCGATATCACTAAATACCTGAAACCCGGCGGTAAAAATCTATTTGCTTTCCAGGTTTTTCGCTGGTGCGACGGGTCATACCTGGAAGATCAGGATTTCTGGCGCTTATCAGGTGTTGGCAGGGATTGCTTTTTATATGCACATGGCCCCAAACATATTGCAGACATTCGTTCATCTACCGAACTGGATGCCCGGTATAAAGATGCAAAACTAAAGGTCGCACTCACCCTGCCAGGTGGAGGCAATGCATACCTGAAACTGTTGGATGAAAATGGAACAGTTGCAGGAACCGCATCCGTGCAGGGCGCCGGTTCACAGACTGTTTCTATCAGTATCAGCGATCCGTTAAAATGGACTGCTGAAACCCCTCATTTATATTCACTTATTGCTACCCTGAAAGACAAGGATAAAACCCTCGAAGTTATTCCAGTAAAAGTGGGTTTCCGTAAAGTTGAAATAACAAACGGGCAACTCCTGGTAAATGGTAAACCGATACTTATTAAAGGCGTCAACCGCCATGAAATGGACCCTGATAACGGCTATTATCTTTCACCCGAACGCATGTTGCAGGACATCAGGATCATGAAAGAAAATCATATCAATGCGGTGCGTACCTGCCACTATCCCGATAATAATTTATGGTACGACCTCTGCGATAAATACGGGATCTATATGGTCGCCGAAGCCAATATTGAATCGCATGGAATGGGATATGGTGAGAAAACGCTGGCAAAAAATCCGCTGTTCACAAAAGCCCACCTGGAACGCAACCAGCGGAATGTGCAACGCAATTTCAATCATCCTGCAATTATAATCTGGTCAATGGGAAATGAGGCCGGATTTGGGCCTAATTTTGAAAACTGCTACCGGTGGCTCAAAAACGAAGATGCCTCACGGCCAGTTCAATATGAGCAGGCCGGGACGAACGACTTCACTGATATTTATTGCCCTATGTATTTGCCGTACGATGGTTGTGAACGCTATTGTGAAAGTGCAAACCCCAAACCACTTATTCAATGCGAATATGCGCATGCTATGGGTAATTCAGAAGGTGGGTTTAAAGAATACTGGGACCTGGTTCGAAAATATCCAAAATATCAGGGTGGTTTTATCTGGGACTTTGTTGACCAGTCGTTGAGAAGAAAAGATGCAAACGGCAATCAATATTATGCGTATGGCGGTGATTTTAACCCCTATGATGTGTCTGACAAAAACTTTCTGGATAACGGTCTCATTGGCCCCGACCGGGTGCTCAATCCGCATATGCATGAAGTAAGCTATTTCTATCAGTCTATCTGGACAAGCCCGGCTGATCTTAATAAAGGGGACGTAAATGTATACAACGAAAATTTTTTCCGTGACCTGGACAACTGTTACCTGGAATGGGACTTGTTGGTCAATGGCGAAATGCTGCAATCAGGAACTGTGCAGGACCTGAATGTTCAACCTCAGCAAACAAAACCCGTTAAACTGGATTATTCGCTTGAAAATATTTCAGGGAATGCAGAATTGTTATTGAACATTCGTTTCAAACTGAAAAAGACAGAACCTTTATTACCTGTTGGGTCTGTTGTTGCTCAGCAACAGTTAACCATACGTCCATATACCTTTGAAAAACAGACATTGCAGAATGCGGTTATGGTGAACAGCGAAATAACATCGCCGTCAGTAATGGAGAACGACAGGAATTTCCTGATCATTAAAAATGATAAAGTAGATATAGAGTTCAATAAACATAACGGCTTCCTTTGCAAATATAACGTGGGACGCAGTTCGCTGATCAATGAAAGATCGCAACTGGTCCCTAATTTCTGGCGCGCCCCAACAGATAATGATTTTGGCGCCAGCCTGCAGGTGAAATATAATGTCTGGAAACAACCTGAGTTAAAGCTGACATCGCTCGAAAAAAAATTAACCGATGGATTAATAACAGTAAATGCCGCCTATGAAATGGCCGGGGTTTCCGCCAGGCTTTTTCTGACCTATCAAATTACAAATGAGGGGAAAATAAAGATAACCCAGCGAATGCAGGCAGATAAAGAAGCCAAAATACCCGATATGTTCCGATTTGGAATGCAATTACAAATGCCTTCCGATGCCGATCAGATAATATATTATGGAAGAGGGCCCTTTGAAAATTATAGCGATAGGAACAATGCGTCGAATATTGGTGTATACAGGCAAACTGTAAATGAGCAATATTACCCGTATATCCGCCCGCAGGAAACCGGAACAAAAACCGATATCAGATGGTGGCAGCAGGTGAACAGGGGAGGCGAAGGGATCAGGTTTTATAGTGATACCACTCTTTCCATGTCAGCCCTGCATTATGCAATCGAATCCCTGGATGATGGTATGGAGAAACACCAGCGGCATGGGTTGTTGATCCCTCAGGTAAACTATACAAATATCTGTATCGATAAAATTCAAATGGGGATGGGTTGTGTGACCAGCTGGGGTGCTTTACCATTAGAAAAATACCGCTTGCATTATGGCGATAAAGAGTTTTCATTTGTTA
>NZ_JBJMLX010000364.1:0-7657 GCF_045805085.1 Niastella sp. | reverse complement strand
CGCTGGACACTCACCCATCAGGTTGATTTGCTGAACCTGCCCGTTAACCAGGTGGCGGAAGTAAGCAGCATTGGCGATCAGAGTGCCGAAATGCTGGAGCTGTTAAACCATAAACACATAGCCATGGGCACCAGGCTGGAAGTAAAGAAAAAGTTTGCCTTTGATAATTCACTTGAAATAAAGATCAAAAATCAATCCGTAACCATTAGTGAACACGTAGCAAAAAACGTATTTGTGAAATATGATGAATAGAATAAAGGGGGAAGCCTCGTTAAGTGATGTACACGAAAGCGTTGATGTATCCCGGAAAAAAATTGGCTGGAAAAGGGCTTTTGCATTTTTCGGCCCCGCTTATCTCGTTAGTGTAGGCTATATGGACCCAGGCAACTGGGCTACCGACCTGGCCGGTGGCAGCCAGTTCGGCTACTCGCTTTTATGGGTGTTGTTGATGAGTAACCTGATGGCGTTACTGTTGCAAGGGCTTTCCGCCCGCCTGGGTATTGTACGGGGGCGCGATCTGGCGCAGGCTAACCGCGAAGCGTACGCCCGCCCCGTAAACCTTATGCTGTATGTGCTGGCAGAAATTGCCATTGCCGCCTGCGACCTGGCCGAAGTGCTGGGGATGGCCATTGGTATTCAATTGCTCACCGGCCTGCCTTTGATCTGGGGGGTGGCTATCACTGTGCTCGATACTATTCTGTTGCTATTATTACAACAACTGGGCATCCGTAAAATGGAAGCCTTTATCATTGGGCTTATCGCCATCATTGGGTTATCATTCCTTGCCGAGATCATTATTGCCAGTCCATCACCGGCTGCAGTGGCAACGGGTTTCATTCCGCGTTTCCCCAACGCCAATGCCCTGTATATTGCCATTGGGATCATTGGGGCCACGGTTATGCCGCATAACTTATACCTGCACTCCGCCCTGGTGCAAACCCGTAAGATCAGCAGAACAAGGGAAGGCATAAAGCAGGCATTAAAGTTCAACTTCATTGATTCAACCATAGCCCTGAACCTCGCCTTCCTGGTGAATGCAGCCATTTTGATCCTGGCCGCCAAGGTATTTTTTGAAAGCGGGTTGACCCATGTGGCTGAAATAAAAGACGCGCACCGTTTGCTTGACCGCCTGTTGGGTAACAAATTTGCACCCATATTATTTGCGCTGGCGCTTATCGCTGCCGGACAAAGCTCTACAGTTACGGGCACGCTGGCCGGACAAATAGTAATGGAAGGCTACCTGCGCCTGCGCATCAATCCCTGGATGCGCCGCCTGCTCACCCGGTTATTAGCAATCATTCCTGCTATATTGGTAATTGCCATTGCGGGTGAACATCAGGTTGACAGCCTGCTGGTTTTAAGCCAGGTTATCCTAAGTATGCAATTGGGCTTTGCCATCATTCCGCTGATCCATTTTGTAAGCGATAAAAAAACAATGGGTGAGTTTGCCATCAAACGGTATGTGCAGTTTGTTGCCTGGGTAGTGACCGCCATCCTCGTATACCTGAACATCCGCATGGTGCTCAACGAAGCAGGTGATGTATTTGCCAACTCAGGTAATATTGCCTGGAAAATATTGATCATTGCCGGTGGAGCGGCATTTATCGTGTTGCTGGTTTACATTATTTTCCATCCGCTTATCAGTAAAAGACCAAAGGAAACATCTATTACCATGCACCCGCATATAGAAGGGTTACAACAACTCGCTATTCCCAGTTACAAAAAGATTGCGGTGGCATTGGATTTTGGTGAGCACGACAATACGTTGCTGTCGCATGCCATTGGGCAGGGTCAGGGTAATGCAGAATACCTGTTGATTCATGTGGTGGAAAGCGCCTCGGCACGTTTGCTGGGGAAGGACAGCAACGATTATGAAACGCAAAATGACCTGGCCCGTTTACAATTGTATGTACAACAATTACACGAACAGGGCCTTACTGCCACCAGTCATTTAGGTTTTCGCAACCGGGCCGGCGAAATTATTCGCATCATAAACGAAGCCCAGGCCGATATGTTAGTGATTGGTGCGCACAGACACAGCGGGTTACAGGATTGGTTGTACGGGGAAACGATCAATTCCGTGAGGCATGAGTTGAAGATCCCTATTCTCGTGGTTAATTTATAAGACAGTTGAAAGTTCAACGTTTAAAGTTGAAAGTTTTAAAGGCGCCCTTGAACTTTGAACTTAAAACCATAAACTATTTCTTCTGAAGCAACAGATGCTTCAACCTACTAAAAGTCTCCGGTTTAATACTAAGGTAAGAGGCTAAAACTTTCTGCGGAACCCGTTGCAACATATGCGGGTGATTGTTCATGTATTCTATAAAGCGTTCGCGGGTGGAGGTGTTTAACTGATCGAAATAGCGGGCGTCTTTTTTAGTGAACATTTCCATAATGATGATGCGGCCCAGCTTTTCCGCTTCAGGAAATTTATTCATAGCCTCGTTCATGTGATCGTGGCGGATGGACACTAATACGGTAGGCTCCAGCGTTTGAATAACCACTTCTGACGGTACCCGGTGGTGGAAAGAGATCTCAGATTGAATAAAATGCCCTTCGGTGGCCAGTTGCAGGGTTACTTCACCCCTGATGGAAGAAGCTACATATTTACGAACGAGGCCTTTTATTACCACACTCAGGTAGTCCTCCATTTCGCCTTGGTTTACCAGTTTCTTTTTTTTATCAAATTGGCGGATTTCCAGATAAGGTATCAATTGTTCCATCCCCTCGCGGCTCACACTTGAAAACCGCTTCAGGTATCCCAGGAGTTGTTCGTAACATTCCCGGGCAACAATGTTTTTGTCCCCCATAACAATTCATCATTTAAGATAAGGAGCATCTGATTTTTTACTTCTCAACAAATGCTTAAGCCGGCTGAACGTTTCCGGTTTTATGTTCAGGTAAGATGCCAGGTACTTTTGCGGCACCCGTTGAAACAATTCCGGGTTATCGTTCATAAAGCGCAAAAATCGCTCTTTTGTATTATACCTGATGCGTTCCAGTTCCCATACCTCTTTCTGTAAAAACAATTCGGTAATGATCAGGCGACTTAAACGTTCCAATTTAGGGTAGCGGCTGTATAACTGTTCAGCTCTGTCGTGGGCCAGGGAGTAAAAAGTGGTAGGCTCAATGGTCTCAATTACGTAGGTAGACGGCATTCCGGAAAAATACGATACGGAAGAAGAGATCAGCTCTCCTTCTTTCGCTATCTGGGTTATTATCTCTTCTTTGCCTTTTAGAAAAAATTTTCGGGCTAACCCTTTTATCACGAAGTATAAATACTTCTCAGATTCCCCAATGTCAGTTAGCCGAACTTTTTTATCAACCTGTCTTACTTCAATCGAATTGATAAGAGCCTCCAGTTCTTCTGCCGGAAGATCGATAAACTGGTCTATATACTTTTGTAATATAGCAACCATACTGCAAGTTAGAATTTATCAACAATTATTAGTTTGGTTTAACCGGGAGCCTCATTTTTATAAGTACAACTATGTACCTGGCAATGGAAAAAACATCATTCCTGTACGCTGTTTGGGAGCTAAAAAGCCTTTTGCGCATTTGGCCATTCTGCTGTAGGTTTGCACCCTTATTTGAAGGCAAAAAAAAAGCATCTATGGCACAAAAAATCAATGTACAGAATCCTGTTGTAGAACTGGATGGCGATGAAATGACACGCATTATCTGGAAGTTCATCAAGGACAAACTCATCCTTCCCTACGTTAATGTCGATATTAAATACTTCGACCTGGGTGTTGAATACCGCGACAAAACCAGCGACCAGGTTACTATTGATGCCGCCAATGCTATCAAACAGTATGGCGTAGGGATCAAATGTGCTACTATTACCCCCGACGAGGCCCGCGTTAAAGAGTTCTCCCTGAAACAAATGTGGAAGAGCCCCAATGGTACCATCCGTAACATCCTGGACGGTACAGTTTTCCGTGAGCCCATCGTAATCAACAATATCCCCCGCCTGGTAACCAACTGGACTGCCCCCATCATCGTTGGCCGTCACGCTTTTGGCGATCAATACCGCGCTACCGATACTGTAATCAAAGGAAAAGGCAAACTCACCATGACCTTTACGCCCGAAGGCGGTGGCGAACCACAAACTTTTGAAGTATTCAATTTTAAAGGTGATGGCGTTGCCATGACCATGTACAATACCGACGAAAGCATTAAGGGTTTTGCCCGTAGCTGCTTTAATATGGCCCTCGCAAAAAAATGGCCTTTGTACCTGAGTACTAAAAATACCATCCTCAAAAAATACGACGGCCGTTTCAAAGATATTTTTGAAGAGATCTTTAACAACGAGTTCAAACAAGCCTTCGACGCTGCCGGTATCGTGTATGAGCACCGCCTGATCGATGACATGGTTGCAAGCGCCCTGAAATGGAACGGCAATTTTGTTTGGGCCTGCAAAAACTACGATGGCGACGTTCAAAGCGACACAGTTGCGCAAGGTTTTGGTTCTCTGGGCTTAATGACGTCTGTGTTAATTACCCCCGACGGCAAAACCATGGAAGCTGAAGCTGCCCATGGCACTGTAACACGCCACTATCGCGACCACCAGAAAGGTAAACCAACCAGCACCAACCCCATCGCATCTATCTTTGCATGGACAAGAGGTTTGGCCTTCCGCGGTAAACTGGACGGCAACCAGGCTCTTATCGACTTCTGCAACACATTAGAGTCTACTTGTATAGAAACAGTTGAAAGTGGTAAAATGACTAAAGACCTGGCCGTTTGTATTCATGGAAATAAGGTAGAACATGGAAAAGATTTCCTGTATACGGAAGAGTTCCTGGATGCTATCGATACCAACCTGAAGAAGAAAATGGGTCTGTAATACACATCAGATCAACGAAATAAACAGGTTATATATAAAAAAAAAGCGTTCCGTTTTAAGCGGAGCGCTTTTTTATTTGCTCCTCAAAAAATTTTTCAAAGTTTTTGGGGATTTTTTTATTTCTCCCAAAAAGAAGGCCCTCCCGAACAGACGGGAAGACCTTTTGTGATGATAATACCCCTTAACTTATCTTTTACCCTCCGTCCGCAAGCTGGCGGAGAGGAGTTTATTAGTTTATTGGTTTATTAGTTCGTTAGTTATCCGTTTTCCGGTTTCAGGGCCCTGAGCGAAGTCGGTCTGAGATTTTGTAGCCAACGTCAGCCTCCCTGTTCAACTATCCTTGCGTCGCACTCTTCAACGTTCGGTTCGCTATTCTGCCGGATTCCACATTTTGCACAATCGCGAGCAAGCCAACAGTTGGAAAATTCCATTTCACGTTTCACGACTTCACTACCTAAATTATGCCCGACACCCCCTATTACCGTAGAATTACTGTTAACAAAACCATAAAGGTCTTCTCCCTGGCTGGAAATGGGAGAAGACCAGTAATGATTGATTAAACCTAAACTATGTACAGAAAAGATGCAGAAACCACTTTACTTGCTTAGCGGTTAATCATCACCTTGTTATACAGGGTCGATGATCTTTTTAATTGACAGGCCACGCAATAAATCCGTTGCGCCCTCAGTTTAGTAAGAGTGTTAAAGATTCAATAATGTATGTGAAAACATTGAAGCATGCAGGAGAAGCGGTGTGATTTTTTCATAAGTTACAGCTTGTATGCCAATGTAAAATAGCATCAGGAACACGGGCTTAAATATTACAGTAAAAAATATTTTGCCATTAGTTTTAAAAGCCCGAACGTTAAAGACAGAATGTGAAAAATACGATCCCGCTATAAAAATTTTCTTGCCAGGGGAACGCCTATGTACACGTGAAGGATTAAACAAAGTACGGCCGGCGTTCCTATTTTATTTTAATAGAAAAAGGCCTTGCCGATGCATCGGGAAGGCCTTTTTCTTAAGCGCAATTTCATATTACTTTTTCTTATCAGCTCTTGCTTTCAAAGTAGCCACCGGCATTGTTATCATACGGCCAATAGGTTCTTTGCGCCTGTACGTAATCACCCGCATGGTACTTGCATCTTTGGGCACCAGCACCGGCTGCGTGTATTTGGGATAAAAACGATCGGGGAATGAATTATCAAAACTGTAATAAATATCCAGCCCTTCTATTTCAGTGCTCAGATCTACCTTCAGCAGATCCCCCTCTTTGTTCACATCAAAAATAGGATCATACATGCTGGGCGCATACTTGACCTCGGCTACATCAAAACGCGCGAAGTGGTCTTCCACCCGGCGTATAAAGTCGTTCCAGTTCTTTTTGTCAGCAGGCGACCAAACACATTCAGCCACCGCAAAAGCGCGCGGCCAGGTCATATACTCCGCATGACGCATATTATATATTTGTTCTGTCCACAGGTTGGCTTGTCCGCCCTTGATATATTTAGGATCCACACCTTCGGGAACCGGTTCAAACTGGTAGCTGCTTTTTAACCGTACCGTTTTATAAACCGGGGGCTCAATAGCGCCATCACCCTGCATCAGGTCAATGTATACATTATTATTAGGGCTCATCACTACATCATGCTGCATTTTAGCCGCTTCTGCCCCACCCTTTGAACCACGCCAGCTCATAACCGCTGCATTGGGCGCCAGGCCGCCTTCCAGGATCTCATCCCAGCCAATCAGTTTCTTTCCTTTCGCTTCAATGATCTTCTCCACTTTCTTTACAAAAAAGCTTTGCACTTCATGCATATCCTTTAACCCTTCCTTTTGCATCAACTGCTTTATAGCATCGCTTTTCTCCCAGAAATTCTTTGCGCACTCATCACCGCCCATATGAATGTATTCAAAGGGGAACAGCTGCGCTATTTCGGTGAACACTTTATCCAGCACATCATATACTTTATCATTGGCGGGACATAGGGTATTATCAACCAGCGCATAAAACCCGGTATCGGTCCATTGCATGAATTTTTCGCCTGCACTAACATGGTAATTACCGGGTGTGCACGACAATTCAGGATAGCTGGCTACTGCAGCCATGCTGTGACCGGGCACATCTATTTCGGGGAGAATATTCACAAAGCGGTCAGCCGCATATTTTATCAGCTCCTTCATATCATCCTGCGTATAAAAACCGCCATAGGTACGGGGTTCATTTTCTGCCGGCGGCGTTAGGGTGCCGAATGTACCGGTTCTATCTACCCGCCAGGCGCCTACTTCGGTTAATTTAGGCAGCGATTTTATTTCAATACGCCAGCCCTGGTCATCGGTGAGGTGTAAGTGCAGTAAATTATATTTATACTTCACCATTTCGTCGATGTACTCTTTTACCTGTTCTTTGGTAAAGAAGTGACGCGCCACATCAAACATCAGACCCCGCCAGGCAAAACGTGGGTAATCGGTAATATGCACGCCGGGAATAACCCAGGCGGTTTTCTTTACCACCGACTTGCTTTCTATTTCTTTGGGAAGTAGTTGGACCAAAGTTTGCACCGCATAAAACAAGCCGGCAGGGTCGTTGGCAGAAACCCGCACCCCGGCAGCAGACACATCAATCGTATAGCCTTCTTTTCCTAGGTTTTTATCGGCATTACGGTTCAGGATAAAACTGATTACATTGGTTTTAACCGCCGGCGCTGCCGGCGCCAGGGTAAAACCGGTGGCCTTTTTTACCTGGCTGGTAAAATAACCGGCAACGCGTTGCACATCGGTATTTTTAGCATCGGCCACTATTTTGGTT
>NZ_JBJMLX010000363.1:0-18021 GCF_045805085.1 Niastella sp. | reverse complement strand
CGGACTGTTACCTGAATGCGCGTTTACTAAATTAGGGAACCGCCGTATACCGAACGGTACGTACGGTGGTGGGAGAGGTCGGCGTAGGAACTAATCCTACGCCACCTACTCGATTTCACCCCTTAAACGCAGGATGAAACCGTTGTAAAGTATCCCGCAGGAATTCACGGTCTAAATGCGTATATATTTCAGTGGTAGTGATGCTTTCATGTCCCAGCATTTCCTGTACCGCACGCAGGTCGGCGCCACCTTCTACCAGGTGGGTAGCAAAAGAGTGCCGGAACGTATGTGGGGAAATGTTCTTGGTAATACCGGCTTTCTTTACCAGGTCTTTCAACATAAGAAAGATCATTACGCGGGTAAGTTTTGCGCCACGGCGGTTCAGGAACAGGATGTCTTCATGTCCTTTCTTTACCGGCATATGTACCCGGATATCTCTTTTATAGATCGTAATATATTTTATGGCCGATTCGCCAATAGGCACAAGACGTTCCTTATCGCCCTTACCAGTTACACGGATAAATCCTACATCAAGGTATAAGGCCGATATTTTCAGGTTCACTACCTCGCTTACCCGCAACCCGCAGCTATACATGGTTTCCAGAATGGTCTTATTTCGGCCGCCTTCGGGTTTGCTCAGGTCTATTTCGGCAATGATGGCTTCAATTTCCTCAAAAGTGAGTACATCGGGCAGGGCGCGTTTTAATTTGGGTGTTTCCAGCAGGGTAGTGGGGTCTTTGGAAACAATGTTTTCTATAAGGCAGTATTTATAGAACGAACGGATGCCTGAAATGATCCGGGCCTGTGAAGTAGGCGTCATCCCCAGCTCGCCTATCCAGCGGATGAACTGTTGCAGATCGGGCAGGGTTACATTGGCCGGACTCAGCACATTGTTCTTCTCCTGCAAAAACTGGGTCAGTTTGTCAATGTCGCGCAGGTAGGCCTCTACCGAGTTATCGGATAGCGATCTCTCCAGTTGTAAGAATGCCTTGAATCCTTTTTTATAAGGGTCCCACATAGTATCAGATTGAAACAAAATTGTGCCGCATCAACAACACTGTTGGCCCGTAACAAAATTTGCTATATTCGTTGCTCAAAAATAACGCATCCCGTTCATTGGCCACTTTTAAAATCAATTTGCCACTATGTTGATGAGTCTTCTCAAGATGAAACGTAAAATGCAGGCTAACCGCCCTGCTTTCAGAAGGTTCCTGACCAAACTGGAAAAGAACCCTCCGAAAAAGCTTGATGCGATGGCTGTGGAAATTGATAAAGAGGTATGGGCGGAAACCGATTGCCTGGCCTGTGCTAATTGTTGCAAAACCATGACGCCCACCTTCACCAATACTGATATTAAACGCATCTCAGCCCATCTTGAAATGACGGAAGATGCTTTTAAAAAGAAGTGGTTGAAGAAAGATCGCGCCGGTGACTGGATAAATACTGTGCAACCCTGTCAGTTCCTGAATTTGAAAGATAATAAGTGCTCTATTTATGAAGTGCGGCCGAAGGACTGTTCCGGCTTTCCGCACCATACCCGCCGCCATATGGTCGATTATATGCACGTGTTCAAACAAAACATTGAATATTGCCCGGCCACATTCCGGTTGGTAGAAAAGATGATTGAAAAGGTGAACGGGGTGGAAGCAGCAACTGTTGCTAAACCTGATGCTGTCGTGAGTAAGTTGAAAGAAGAAGGCAAAAAGCGTCACAAATAAACATCCTCGATAAAAAAGTATTCCGGCGGCTGGTCTTTTAACAAAGTAATAGATAAGATATTGAATTGCACCTGCCGCCATTGAGGGTTCTTGCGCATATAGGCATCGGCGCTGCGGATCATATTGTTTATCTTCTTCTTTGATACGCTTTCTTCGGGATGGCCAAAGAGCAGGTTGGTCCTGGTTTTTACTTCAATAATATGCAGCACCTGGTCGCGGGATGCAATTACGTCAACCTCAAACCGGGCATAACGCCAGTTGCGGTCTAAAATGGTAAAGTTCAGCTGCAGCAGGTAATCAACAGCCATGTCTTCCCCTTTTTTGCCGGTGTCATGATGCTGATAGCTCATAGCATTTTTGTATAATTGCAAATTACTGAAGTTCTATGTCGAATAATACTAAAATATACAAACTCGAGGGTAAGGTTCAACACTATACCTGGGGAGGGATGGATTTTATCCCGGCCCTGTTGCACCTGACCAATACCGATAAAAAGCCTTTTGCCGAATACTGGATGGGCGCTCATGACAATGTGCCTTCAGAAGTAGTGCTGCCTGACGGTAGCAAACAACCGCTCAATGCTTTTTTAAAACAGGATGCGGCCACTTTATTAGGTCAGCCTGTTAACCAGCGTTTCGGCCGTTTGCCCTACCTGTTTAAAGTACTCGATGTAAAAGACATGTTATCTATTCAGGTGCATCCTGGTAAAAAAGCGGCTGAATCGGCTTTTGCTGCCGAGAACATGAAAGGCACGCCATTGAACGCATCGAACCGGAATTACAAAGACGATAACCACAAGCCTGAACTGATGCTGGCGCTGAGTGATTTCTGGCTGCTGCATGGTTTTAAATCGCCCAGGGCCCTGGTGACCATCCTGATGCAAACCCCCGAGCTGCAGTTCCTGGTGCCGGTTTTTGATAATAAGAATTACCATGCCCTGTACGAAATGGTAATGACCATGGACCAGCACGAGGTGGAAGAGCATTTGCAGCCCCTGCTCGATCGCATTGTTCCCCTGTATGAAAAAGGATTTTTAGACAGGAGCCAGGAAGATTTCTGGGCTGCACGGGCCGCCAAAACATTTTGCGACGCCAACAAAATTGACCGCGGTATTTTTTCTATATACCTGTTTAACCTGGTGAACCTGAAACCGGGTGAAGCCATTTTTCAGGATGCCGGCATTCCGCACGCTTACCTGGAAGGGCAGAACATGGAGATCATGGCCAATTCCGACAACGTATTGCGGGGTGGCCTTACCAATAAATACATCGATGTGCCGGAGCTCATGCACCACACGAAGTTTGAACCGGTAATTCCCGATATTTTAAAAGGCGCCGCCGGAACTGTACCTGGCGAAACAGTATTTCCTACTCCAGCAGCAGATTTTGAACTGCGCAGGCTGGAACTGAAAGCCGGTACACCCGCATCGCTAACTGCTGCTACCGCCGACATTTATTTTGTGTATGAAGGGGCGGTTAAAGCTTCGGATGGGGCCAATGAGATTGCACTGGGTAAGGGCGACACTTTACTCGCCACAGCAGGCGCTTCGTTTACCCTTCAACCCTCACAGAATGCAGTGGTTTTCAGGGCAACAGTGCCTCAATAAGGGTTTCATTCCGCTGATGAAGCTCATTATGATAATTGAACCTTTTAAATTAACTTTGTATACATTCTTTTAGATATGAAAATCAATAAATCAGATATCTGGGTACTGGTAATAATGGTTGTAGTGGCCGCTTTGTACCGGGCCATTCCCAGCCGTCCGTTTGGTTTTGCCCCGCAACTGGCGTTGGCATTTTTCAGCGGTGCTATCTTAAGGGATAGAAAAGTACTGGCTTTTGTATTGCCGCTTTTGAGCATGTTTATTTCCGATCTATTATACCAGGGGCTTCATAGTGCAGGGCTTTCACCTATCTGGGGTTTTTATCCCGGCATGTGGATCGATTATGCCGCTTATGCTTCTGTAACGGTATTTGGGTTCTTTATGAAGAAGATCAATGTGTTGAATGTGTTGCTGACCGCACTGGCTGCGCCCACATACTTCTTCCTGTTAAGTAATTTCTTAACCTGGACTGGTTTGAACGGGTTTGATATGTATCCAAAAACCTTTGGTGGTTTAATGGCTGCCTATACTGCCGGATTACCTTTCTACCCCTATAGTGTGTTAAGCACTGTTTTCTTTAGCGGGGTGCTGTTTGGCAGCTGGTATTTCATCAACCACCGTTCGGTTAAACCGGTTATTGCTGCGTAGAAAATAAGCATTAAAAAATATTGATTAAGCCATCTGCTGCTGCGGGTGGCTTTTTTCATTCCCGCCAGTGCCTAAAAGGGCTATCTGGTATGCCTTGGATATGTGGGCATATGCTTTGGTGGTTGCACCGGGGTTGCACTGGAGTTGCACTGGATATAGGGTGTCAGTGCAACCCGGGTGGTAGGGTCAGAGCACTATATAGCCCTTATGCATTACATCAGAGTGCCTATAGCAGGGAGAGCAGTTCGGCCTTTGAAATGCCGTTCAGGTAGGAGGTAGCTGTTTTAATAAGCTTATCAGACAGCTCTTTTTTGTTATTTTGCAGTTTTACAATTTTTTCCTCGATGGTGCCCGGGGTAATCAGGCGAACGGCCACCACATTCTTTTTTTGGCCTATGCGGTAGCTGCGGTCAATAGCCTGGTTTTCTACAGCCGGGTTCCACCAGGGGTCAACGATGTACACATAATCGGCGGCGGTTAAATTTAACCCGGTTCCACCGGCCTTTAAACTGATCAGAAATACGCGGATGCCAGTCTCGTTCTGAAAGTTATGTACTGCCGATTCCCTGTTCCTGGTGTGGCCGGCCAGAAATTCAAAAGGAATGTTCCTTGCTTCCAGTTCTTTTTTTATGAGGTTGAGCATACCCACAAACTGCGAAAAAATAAGGATCTTATGCTGGGGCGATTTGCTTTCGATCTGGTCCAGTAACATTTCAATTTTGGCAGAACCATCACCCTGCAATTTTTCATCTTTCAACAATTGTGGCGAGTTACAGATCTGTCGTAACCGGGTCAGCCCTCTTAGCACATGCATGCTGTTTTTCGAGATTTCCTCATTGGTGATGTCTGTAAGAAAATCACGCAACTCTTTTTCACAGGTATCATACACATTGCGCTGTTCTTCACCCATGGGGCAGTAACAGATCATCTCGGTTTTGTCGGGCAGTTCGGTGGCCACTTCTGCCTTGGTTCTTCTCAAGATAAAAGGAGCCACTTTCTTTTGTAACTCTATTGACCG
Organism: Niastella sp.; assembly: GCF_045805085.1. NCBI lineage: Bacteria > Pseudomonadati > Bacteroidota > Chitinophagia > Chitinophagales > Chitinophagaceae > Niastella > Niastella sp. The sequence continues at coordinate 13,034 of NZ_JBJMLX010000363.1, read as the reverse complement.
GCGTTTTACTTTAAACGTATCGATGGGGGTTGAGTAAATATGTTTAAAATGTTGCTTGCTACCCAGTAAACCAGGGCAGGCAAATGACAACTGGGCGTACAGATCGAATGTATTGTTCTCGATAGGGGTACCGGTAATGGCAATCTTATTTCTTGATTTCAGCAAGCGGGCTGCCTGGTACCGTTGTGATTCAATGTTTTTGATATTTTGCGATTCGTCAAGGAAAACGTAATTGAATGTATAATGCTGCAAAAAGGTGATATCCGAGATCAATGTACCGTACGACGTTAGAATGATCTCATACTCGTTGAACGAGTTGGTATTCTTCTGCCGGTCCGCATTGTATAAGGTTAGGATCTTTATAGATGGTGCAAACTTCTGCACTTCTTCCTGCCAGTTGAACAGAAGAGAAGTGGGCACTACCAGCAAGTTGGTATTTTGTTTTACTTTATTTCTTTGTAATAAAATAAAAGCGATGATCTGAATGGATTTACCCAGGCCCATATCATCGGCCAGTATACCGCCAAAATTGTAATCATCAATAAAATTTAACCAGTCCAGACCATGGTGCTGGTAATTGCGCAATGAACCGTGAAACTCCGCTGGAACGGCTACTTCCTTTATGGATGAGCTGGTAGCTATTTTGTCGGTATACATCGCCAGTTCTTCCTTCACCGGCGAATCGAGCATTTGTTCTTCGTACAGTTTTTTTACTTCGGAAAAATTGATCTTGGGCGTGATGAGGCTGTTGTCGATAATTTCGCCCGAAGTAAAATAGGCAGCCAGTTTTTCTATCCATTGTTCTGGCAGAATGCCTAACGTGCCATCACCTAATTGTACATATTTATTTTTATTGCGAACCGCATGTTGTAACCGGGTAAGGGAAGCTGTTTGGTTACCAAAACCTACTTTAATATCTGTAGAGAACCAGTTCAATCCGCTGGTTACTTTTATGTTCACTTTCGCCCGATGGCGGTTTAGTTTGTTCCCTTTAATTTGGTTAAAACCATAAATAATAATGCCTCCCTTTTCCCAGACCTCAAACGCATTAAAGAACCATTCTTCTTCTAAAAATCGGTTTTTATGCAGGTAGAAATGACGCAGGTCGTTATCGAGCTGTTCCAGGAAATCGGGATGTTGCTTTATTAACAGGGCGATGAAACCGGTTTCGGCCGGTTCATTCCGATACATGGTTTGTATTTTTCCTTCATCATCGGTTATATACAGCTGCCGTTTGGTACGAACGGGAATTTCTACATTGCCATATTTCATTACCGGGTCTATTATTACATAGTTGCCCAGTTCGCTTAAGTAAATAATTTTTTCCAACCCTTCACCAATACCTGCTTGTATTACCTGCTCCGGAACAGGGGAGAGGTTATCTGGATACAGGATAGACAGGTAGTCGGCCAACGGCGTTAAGATGGTTTCCTGGAATGATTTGAACTTCGATTCATGAATGCGAATAATGCCATTGGTACGCATAAAGAACCGGATCACATTAATCAAATGAAAATTGCCAATGGCATACAACGTATCGCCCAGGTGAAAGAAATAATCGTATTTGATGCGCAGGTCGTTCCAGTTGTATTCTTTTCCCTCGATGGTTGCCTGCAGGGTTAATTCATAAAAAGGTTCGGCCCATTGTACCCATAATGAAAGGTCATGCACCAGCGGGCCTATGTTAACCGCTTGAATAGAACCAGCAACGATCTTCTCTGAAAATTCGGGATTGTGATAATAGAAATCCAGCTGTAACGGATTTCGGATGATGGTTTTTAATGCGTCGAGATCGCTGGCCGTTCTGGCTGCTGTTGGATTATTTTGAAATCGGGCAACAGCGGAAAAGAACCTGGCATCGGTAACATCAGTTGTTGTCAATGCCAGATCAAGCGGATTGACTGGTGTTAACGGGTTTTTTATTTTACCGGCCTGTGAAGTTTCCGCCTGGTATAATTCAATGCATAATTGCTTATGAAACTTATATTGCTTTAGAACAATAAACAGTTTCTTATTGCCCGAATCAGTAATGCTTACCGGTATTGATGGCTCCATCTTCGGCAATAGTTGCTGAAAGTCGCTCATAAATTCTGGGGCCTCCCCCCGGCCCCCTCCGGTGGAGGGGGAGAAATACAACCTCGCGATAATATTCAACTTGTTAACTTTTCTGGCCTCCCCCAATGGGGCACCTATTAACTTGTTAATGTTTCAATTTGTCAACTTTATCAACTCTGTCAACGCTATCAACCCTGTTAACCTGTCAACTTGTTAACTCATCAACTCGTCAACTTATTAACTGGTCAACTACCCCTCAAACCCTACATCATCTAACAGGTTGCCTCCATCTGCAGCAGCAGTGGCTAATTGATCGCAGCGATTGTTAAATGGGTTATCGGCATGTCCTTTTACCCATACAAACCTGAGTTGATGCTTTTGCATCAGTTTATAAAAACGGGTCCATAAGTCCCTGTTCTTTTTGCCGCCTTTGAAATCAGTAGCGATCCAGTTCTTCAACCAGCCTTCCATCACTGCTTTTACAACATACTGGCTGTCGGAGTAAATAGTGATGTGCAACCCTTCTTTGGTCAATGCTTCCAGGGCGGCAATCACGGCCATTAACTCCATGCGGTTATTGGTGGTGCGGCGGTAACCGCCAGACAATTCCTTGCGACTGCTTCCCCATTGCAATATGGCCCCATAGCCACCCGGACCCGGGTTACCACGGGAGGCGCCATCAGTATAAATAACCAATTCTTTATTAGTAGTAGCCAAAATGAATACAGATTATAATTTAAGCCGGCAAGATACTATACCTGAATGACACCCGTATTAAAAGGTAGTATCTCGGGATTGTGATTGGCAGCAGCCAGGCTTTCTGAAATAATTTGCCGGGTTTGCGCCGGATCTATAATAGCATCAACCCACAGGCGGGCAGCTGCATAATAGGGCGTGGTTTGTTTCTCGTACCTGCCTTTTATATCGTTCAATAACTTTTGTTCTTCCTCTGGCGATACTTCGCTGCCCTTTGCTTTCATGGCGCTTACCTGTATCTGTAACAGGGTTTTGGCAGCCTGTTCACCACCCATTACCGCAATCTTTGCATTGGGCCAGGCATAAATAAAACGCGGGTCATAAGCCTTGCCGCACATGGCATAATTACCAGCGCCATACGAATTCCCTACAATAACAGTGATCTTGGGCACCACGGAGTTGGCTACCGCATTCACCATTTTAGCGCCGTCTTTTATAATGCCGGAATGTTCACTGCGCGAACCCACCATAAAACCGGTTACATCCTGCAGGAACACGAGAGGGATCTTTTTCTGATTACAATTCATAATAAAGCGGGCTGCTTTATCGGCACTGTCGTTATAAATCACGCCGCCCATCTGCATTTCGCCTTTAGCACTTTTTACAATGGTGCGCTGGTTGGCTACAATACCCACGGCCCAGCCATCGATGCGGGCATAGCCGCACAAAATGGTTTTGCCATAATCCTGTTTGAACTGTTCAAATACCGAGTCATCGGTTATTTGTTCAATGATCTGCAGCATATCGTAGGGACGGGTAGGATCGGCTGGAATAATGCCATAGAGATCTTCTGCTTTCTTTTTTGGCGCTTTTGGCGTACTGCGGTCAAAACCGGCTTTGGCTGTTTGCCCCAGTTTCGACATGATCCTTTTAACCTGGTCTAGACATTCTTCTTCGGTCTTGAATTTATAATCGGCAATACCGCTGATGGCATTATGCGTTTCTGCACCGCCCAGGGTTTCTGCATCGATGGTTTCACCAATGGCTGCTTTTACCAGGTAGGGACCGGCCAGAAAAATAGAACCGTTGCCTTCCACCATCAGGGTTTCATCGCTCATGATGGGCAGGTAGGCACCGCCTGCAACGCAGGCGCCCATAACAGCCGCAATTTGCGTAATGCCCATCGCGCTCATGCGGGCGTTGTTCCTGAATATTCTACCAAAATGTTCTTTGTCGGGAAATATTTCATCCTGCATGGGTAAGAACACGCCGGCGCTGTCAACAAGATATATAACCGGCAGGTGATTCTCCATAGCGATCTCCTGCAGGCGCAGGTTCTTTTTGCCGGTAATGGGAAACCAGGCGCCGGCCTTTACTGTTTGGTCATTGGCCAGAATAACGCATTGCCTTCCGCTTACATAGCCAACACCGGCAACGGTGCCGGCGGAAGGGCAGCCGCCTTGTTCTTCATACATCTCCCAGCCGGCAAAGGCCCCGATCTCTATAAATGGCGTATTGGGGTCGAGCAGGTAATCGATGCGTTCGCGGGCCGTTAATTTGTTTTTTTCTTTCTGTTTGGCAATCGCTTTTTTACCACCACCCAGGGCCACCTGTGCAAAACGTTGTTTCATTTCGCTGATGGCCCGTTTTATAACGTCCTCGTTGCGGTTAAACTCAAGATTCATGTAGTAGTTGTGTAGTTAATGTGCTATTATTTTACTATCGCAAGGGCCATCCCATCGTATTCTTTTATCCCTACCATTTGAAGAATGGTGGCGGAAACGGCGGAATTGGCGCCCAGCATGGCATTGAAACGTCTGGCGCCCTGTACAGCGGGCTCTGGATTTTTTTCATCCAGTACTTTGCCATCACGAATTACATTGTCGGCTACGATAAGCGTACCGGGACGTGATAACCGAAGCGCCCATTGAAAATATTCTGTGTAAGGTGGTTTGTCGGCATCGATAAAGATCATATCAAAAGGTCCCGCGCTTTCTTCTACTAATTGCGGTAATACGTCAATCGCTTTGCCTGTTCTGATCTGTACCTGGGAGGTCAGTCCGGCCCGGTCAATATTTTTTTGCGCTACGGCCGCATGTTTGGGGTCATATTCAAGAGTGATGAGTTTGCCATCCTTCGGTAAAGCCCGGGCCATCCAAATGGTGCTGTACCCCGCCAGTGTGCCCAGCTCCAGGATGTTTTTTGCATTACACAATTGGGCCAGCAATTGAAGGAACTTGCCCTGGTTGGGCGATACGCTGATGGCAGGCATGCCTGCTTCTTCTAAAGAATTGGTGGCGGCAATCAATGCATCGTCTTCGTGTCCCAGTAAATCGCTGATATAATGGTCAACGGATTCAAAAATTTGATTATTCATTTTTCACTTCCGGTATTTGTTTTATAAAATCTACAAAGCTTAGCATATTGGTTGCCCGGTTGAATGTCTTTAGTTTTTCCTGAATGGCAGGATATTCCGAGAAAAAGGGCAACAGCCTTTCTTTTGCCTGGTCATATCGCTTTTCCCGCATTCTTATATACACCGGAAAGGCGGCATACTCCGGTTTATCGTCCTTTGTTTTTTCGAAAATAAGATTGGGATAAGCGGAAAAACCGCCCTGCAGGGCATCGTACCCATTGTACAGCACATAATAAACATTGATCTTGCCGGTATAAATGATCTGGGCAAAGGTGTATTTCAGTTTCGACATCTTGTTTAACAAGGGGTAATTCTCGCCATAGATCTCCAGGTTCGATAACATTTTAAAATGCAGCGTGTCTGTGATAAACCCTTGCAGATCGGGAATTTGATATTTTTCCTCGACGGCATTGTTGTTCAATTTAAACCTGAGTTTTTCTGACGGGTCAGGGAACCATTTTATCAATCCTGTTTTCTGGGTCCCGTCTTTCAGAATAATGGTGCCAGAAACAAAATTTTTGATAAATGGGTAATCCTGAGCGCTTACTGAGCAGGTTATGAACAGGCAAACAATAATAATTAAACTTTTCATAGTACTATTGTTGTGGTGAATTTAAAGAAAATGTGGTAAATAGCCGGTTCGTAGCGTTGTTAATATTTATAACTTAAGGGGAGGAATGGACGGTTTGGAGGGCTATTGTTAGCAAAATAATATTCTATGTGGAGGAAAAAAACTGCCTGGTTAGTATTGTTAGGCCTGGCCATTTTCATTAAAATCTTTTCTTTATTCCCCGATGCAGTGGAGAAATATTATGCATCGGGACTCTATCCTTTTATTTCAAAACTCCAACGCATATTATTGGGCTGGCTGCCTTTTAGTGTGGGTGACATCTTTTACGCGCTGATTATTGTGTGGTTGATAAACAGATTATATAAAACCATCAGGCGCATTATAAAAAAGCAAACAAATAAAAAGTACTGGTTACAGGCCATGTCACAGCTGGGGATTATCGTGTTGGTGGTGTATGTATCTTTTAATTTGTTATGGGGGTTGAATTACAACCGGCGCGGGGTGGCTTACCAGTTAGGGTTGAAGGTAGAACGTTATTCGAAAGACGATCTGGTGCACGTGATGCAGGAGGTGGTTTTCCGGTTGAACGCACTCGATTCGCCATCCCGGGTGAACCGCGAAGCCCTGCTGCGGAAAAGGAATCTGTTTAACGGTGCTACGGCAGCTTACGATCGGCTGGCGCGTAATGAGACGCATTTTACCTATTCTTTCAGCTCAGTAAAACCTTCTTTATACAGTTACCTCGGAAATTATCTTGGGTATACCGGATATTATAATCCATTCAGTGGAGAGGCGCAGGTAAATACTACGGTGCCCTTATTTGTGCAGCCTTTTACGACCTGTCATGAAATTGGCCACCAGTTGGGATATGCCAGGGAGAATGAGGCCAATTTTGCGGGTTATTTGTCTGCCCGCTCATCACAAGATCCGCTTTTCAGGTACTCGGTTTATTTTGACCTGTACAGCTATTCGAGGTATTATTTGTATGCCCAGGATTCGGTAACAGCCAAACAGCTCGATGCGCAACTGTCACCAGGCATTAAAACCGATTACCACGAATTGAGAGAGTTTGTAAAAAAGTACCGGAACCCCATGGAGGAGATCATCGACCACCTGTATGGCCAATACCTAAAGGCCAATAATCAGCCAGGCGGAAAATTAACCTACAATGAAGTAGTGGCCTGGCTGGTGGCGTATTATAAGAAGTTTGGGAAAGATGCTATTTAGAACTTGTTCTTCCACATCATACTTTCAACCGGTTTGTCGGGTTGACCGCTGTATTTGGCGTCTTTCTTTTGGTTGTATTTGATGGCAATTTCCCCTTCAACCGGGAAATAGATCAGTTGACCAATGGGCATGCCTTTGTAGATCTTTACAGGTTGTTTTACCGAAATTTCCAGTGTCCAGTTGCCGCAGAAACCCACATCACCCTTGCCGGCAGTGGCATGAATATCGATCCCCAGGCGGCCGGTAGAGGATTTTCCTTCCAGGAACGGCACATGGGCGTGGGTTTCGGTATATTCTTGTGTTACCCCCAGGTAAAATACATGCGGATAAAGCACAAAACCGTCTTCGGGTATTTCGAAATACTCAATTTCGTTGTGTTTTTTTGCATCCAGGATATGCTCCCGATAGGTAGCCAGGTATTTACCCAGGTGTACATCGTAGCTATTACTACCCAGGCATTCTCGATTATAGGGTTCAATGCGGATGCTGCCTTTCTCAATTTCTTCCAGTATGCGTTTATCCGACAAGATCATGTGATGTGATTAGTTTATATTTGATAGTTGTTTAACCGACTGTATGCTGCGCTTGAAAATTGGTGCAATGTAAAATCTAAAACGCTACTGTGGCACTGTTTTATCAACATAATATTAACGAAAATACAAAATTGGGCATCTGGCGTATAGAAGAGCCGGAGGCGTTTTACCTGGAAAAAGTACCGTTGAAGAAGGGGGTATCTCACCCGTATAAACGGCTTCAGCACCTGGCCGGACGGTTCCTGCTGCCCACTTTATATGCCGATTTTCCGCTGGAAGAAATATTAGTAGCCGACACCCGAAAACCCTTTTTGGAGAGTGAGCAATACCACTTTTCGATTTCGCATGGGGGCAACTTTGCCGCAGCCATTGTGAGCAGTCATAGCCGGGTGGGGGTTGATATTGAGCTGGTTTCTTCCCGCATAGTGGCCATTTCCCATAAATTCCTGCACTATAACGAAAAAGTCTTCCTGAATGCCTGGACGCACCTGCCCAAAATTCACCTGGAGCTGACCACCGTTTTATGGAGCGCCAAGGAAGCCATTTACAAATGGTATGGGCATGGGGAACTGGATTTCAGGCAACATATGCAGTTAAATGGTCCCATCACCTTCAAGGCAGATGAAACCATTGTATTGCCCTTTGTATTTCAAAAACATGAGTCCGTTCCCCTGACAGTAGAAGCAAGAATATTTGACCAGCTGGCCCTGGCCTGGGTTATGACCGAGGGGTAGAGCAGATCACTCATCAACAAGGAGTGTATCAGTATCATCGATAAGGTCTAATTGAATGTTATCGTTACCGGCGATACCTTCTATGGAACCTTTGATATGGGCGGCATTCAATAATACCTTCTCAAGCTGTTTTTGACGCATCTTCCACAATTTTTCCATGGCCTCCCGTTCTTTCTGGATCGACAGGTTCATGGCCTGGAACCCTTCCCGGATGGCCTTCCACTGTTCGCTGAATTCGTTGCTGGTTAAATACGCATACAACATATGCATTTTGTCGCCCTTGTTTTCATGCGTTTTGGCCGCCATGAAAATTTTCAGAATACCATCCCGCAGTACATGTACCAGCGCCAGTACGTCACTAAAAGAACAGATCCAGATACCATCGAGCTGAGCGAAGGTAGAGATCTGTTCGGGCATGGCCTGGGTAACAATAACGCCCATGTCGGCAGAGGTACTGCGCATATCGGCCTTCAGCTTTTCGATCCAGTTTTTATCAAAATGCTTGGTGCGTTTGCTTTCAAAGATGATCTTGCCGCATTCCTGTCCCAGGTTGTTGCGAATGGTCAGGGTACAGTCGGCGCCACGAATACCTTTTCCTACCTCGCTTACCAGGTCGAAGGGAAAGGCGGATTTCAGCATTTCTTCCAGGATCAGTTCCTGCACCTCACCCTGTAATTGCATGGAGCCTTGTTCGGCCTTGCGCCGCATTTCCTCGGCCAGTTTTTTCTGGTCGTCCAGTTGTTTTTCCAGTTCACGCAACCGTAACTGGTATTCGTTTTCGCGGGTGGCTGTTTTTTGCTCTTCCAGTTTGCGCAATTCTTCTGACAATTTCGCCCGTTCTTCCTGCAACTTTCGTTGTACAGAAAGTTCCAGTTCGGCTTCTTTATTTTTGAGGGCCTGCTCTTTTTGAAGGAACCCGATCTCTTTTTGCCGGGCCTCTATTAGTTTATTTTCCTGGTCTTTATTAGCTTGCTGCAGGAGTTGCAATTTGGTTTCGAAGTCAGATGCAATGGTTTTGCGCAGGTTTACTTCGAGCGACTGTTGAAGCCGCACTGTTTCTTCCTGCAATTTTTTTGCATACTCTGCATCTTTATGTTGAACCTGCTGTATCAGTTCTTTCTCTCTTTTGGCAAAATCTTCTTCTTTCTGTTTCAGAAAAACCTGCATCTTTTCCCTCAGTTCCTTTTTAATATCTTCAGAAACAGCATCTTCAATGGCAAACTTGTGTCCACAACCCGGGCATTTTATATCTGTAGCCATGTACGAATTTTGCGCAATTTAAGGAAAAGGTTAGTTGTACGCGGGGAATGGCGGGTAGGTGTTAGTAAAATATAGCGGCAAGATTCAAATTGTAAGTAGCACACAATCATAAATGTTGAGTAGTGATTGCGATCACTCTAACAACAATTCGTAAACTGGTAAATGTTTACCTTTACCCATCCTTCATATTTTTTTTTGCCAAGCCATAATTTTATTACTTTCGTATACCTGCACACTTGATCCTCGTGCAGAGACCCAACCAAGCGAATTCAGAGATTGCCAATTGTTATTATGTCCCATCAAGTTCGATGCAATCAACCTTGTCCTGAAATATGTATTTTAAGTCATTACAATACCGTACATATGTTTACTGAATGTGCTGGCTTATAATACCACTGGTATAAACTTCAGATAATATTTCTAAAAGGTGGCTCTGTTTATTGATCAGGCAGCTCAAACATGAAGGTTAGTTTCCCGATTTTACCAATGGATGTATCCCGGTAATGAATATGTAATTGAACGGTGTGGCAAAGGGTTATATCTAACGGTTAATCATATTTGTGAATTAAACCCTTCTCAGTTGGCTACTACCCATAAACATATTGCTGAACTCATTGACAGACACCGTAGTAATAGTTTGAGCGAGCGCGAAAGGCAAGCGTTGCAAGCGTGGATCGATCTGTGTGAAGATAACCGGATGTTATTTGAACGTTTAAAAAGCCAGGGCTTTGTTTCCGATATCCTGCTTGAATTATATAGCACAGGTATAAACGAAGAAGGAGCAAAGATCAGGTTGATGTTCCCGCATCAAAGGCAGCAACCTTTTTTAAGGGCCCTTCAAATTGTGGCCATTATCATGGGCCTGTTGCTTACGGGCATAGCCATATATTCACTCCTGCAGCTAAACCGGGGTAAAAATCTCATGTTTGTTGACGCCCATCCAAAAGATGGATTGAGCGACAGTCTGTCGCCCGATGTACACCGGGTTGCATTAAGATTGGCGAATGGTCGCATCATATACCTTGATAGCAGCATAAATGGTCATATTGCGTTGCAATACAGATCAGTTATATATAAGCGAGGAGATGTGGTGCGGTATGAGTGGTCAACCGGGGATGCACAACCTGAATTGGAGTATAACACGGTCACAACACCACGAGCAAGAAAATTTGAGATAGAATTGCCCGATGGTAGCAAGGCCTGGTTAAATGCTTCATCAAGCATCACCTTTCCCACAGCGTTTATTGGCAAAAAACGCGTGGTGCAAATAACAGGGGAGGTATATTTTGAAGTGAGCCGCCATGCAATGGTGTTGGGGGCAGGGATAGAAAAGAAGCCGTTTGTTGTACAGGTTAATCCCCTTCCCGGAACTAAAGGAGCAGGCGCTGCCATTGAAGTGATGGGAACCTATTTTAATGTGAACGCGTATGGTGATGAACCGATTATAAAAACTACTTTATTGGAAGGAAGTGTAAAAGTGAGCAACCAGTTTCAGCCATCCCGCGTAGCTATGCAGTCGGCTATATTAACACCCGGACAGCAGGCGCAGATTAACGGCGATGGACAACTTGAAGTTGAAAAGTATGCAGATATTCAGGACGTAATGGCCTGGCGTAAAGACCTTTTCATATTTAATGATCTTGATATAAAACTACTTATGCGTCAGCTTGCAAGGCAGTATGATTATGAAATAGCATTTAAAGAACCTGTTTCCGGTCATTATACTTTATCCGTTATGAGACAAATGCCAATTAACCAGATATTGGAGGCGCTTGAGTTTGCAGGGGGGGTGCATTTTAAAATTGAGGGACGTACAATTGTTGTTTCTCAATAGCATAAGAAGATTCTTTCGGTTAAATGTATATGGACCGGTAGGGGCCGGTTCTGATATAAATTATAACAGTGTAATGTTAGCGGACAGCTAATCACAAGTTTAAAGACATGACAAGAATTTTGTTAATGCTTTGTTTAGTGGCGTGTCTACCTCGGAATGCGCAATCGCAGTTTACTATATCAGTGGATAATGTTCCACTTAAGAAAGTAATACAGCAGGTTGAACGGGGCGGGAAGTACTTTTTTGCTTATAGGACTGATCTTCTCCAGGATACCAGGCGCGTTTCGGTGCACGTACAGGATGGTACCGTTGAAGAGGTGCTTGAACAGGCGCTGCAGGGATCAGGATTACGTTACATGATCGTTGGCAAAATAATCACGGTAGGGATTGATTCTTCTGCTGCGCGGTTTCAAAAGCCTAAACTATGGACAATAGAAGGTATGGTGATCAACGAAGCCGGTGAACCGCTGGCAAAGGTGACGGTACAGGAAAGCGGCACCCAAACAGGTACTACTTCAAATAATGATGGACAATTTAATATAACCCTGAAGCCTAATGCCCTTTTAACTTTTAGTAGTGTGGGGTATGAGTCGGTTCAAAAACCAATAAAAGACCCTTCCTTTGTTACCATCCGGTTAAAGCCCCAGGTAAAAGACCTGGATGAAACTGTTATTACAGGGTATGGTAAAACCTCAAAACGATACAATACCGGTTCCATTTATAAAGTAAACGCTGTTGATATTGCCCGCCAGCCGGTATCTGATCCGATGGCAGCCATGGAGGGCCGCGTACCCGGGTTGCTCATTACCCAAAACAATGGGCTACCTGGCTCTTCCTACAAAGTTCAATTACGCGGACAAAGCTCCATTGGTATCGACCCGGGCAACTTGCCACCCAATGACCCCTTATTTATTATAGATGGGGTTCCTTACGCACCTAATAATAGTCTGCCACAATCTGTTCGTTCCGGTACAGCACTGGGCGATGCAGGAAGAAGTCCGCTTTCATTTATTAATATTGGTGATATTGATCATATTGAGGTGTTGAAAGATGCCGATGCAACGGCAATTTATGGAAGCCGTGGTTCCAATGGGGTCATATTGATCACTACAAAAAAGGGAACTGTTGGCAAACCTCTATTTACCTGTAATATCAATAATGGCTTTAGCAGAGTTACCCGTTATCCTGATATGTTGAACACGACCCAATATGTGCAAATGCGAAAGGAAGCATTGGAAAACGATGGGTTGCAGGTAGATAAGATCAATGCGCCCGATCTGCTTACCTGGGATACTACGCGCAACACCGACTTTAAAAAAATGCTTATTGGCGGCCAGGCGGTTACCAGCAATGTGCAGCTTTCTTTATCAGGCGGTTCAAAGCGGTTACAATATTTTTTTGGAACTGCTTATCACCATGAAACGACTGTATTCCCCGGTAATCTTAATAATAAAAGGCTCTCAGGGCATATTAATCTTCATTATCAGAACCGGGATTCGAATTTAAATGTGACATTGTCTGTTATAGCAATGAATGATAAAAACAGATCAATTACAAGTGATCTGACCTATTATGTAAATCAGGCGCCTAATACACCCGTTTTGTATGATTCGCTAGGTAAATTGAACTGGATACAGGGTGACCTGGCATTTGTAAACCCATTGTCGAGCCTGCTTAAGACCTATGAAACAGAGACGAATAATGTGCT
>NZ_JBJMLX010000362.1:0-13179 GCF_045805085.1 Niastella sp. | reverse complement strand
TCATTATGCAGTATGTAACCTGTTAGCTTGTACACGACAAAGTTTTATACCATAATAGTCCATTAACCTTGTCCACCAGCTAAGCGTAAAAGTAAAGGACTCCTTTGCTTACCTGCACTTAGCCTTAACCTTGTCCTTGAAACCAAGAGCCAATAGCGAGTAAAAGAGCTGTCAAGCGCTTTCCATAAAACCTCTTTACACTCTTTTGCTCCTTGCGCTCCTGGTTACAACCTTATCCGGAAAAAGTACCTTGTCCTAATGGTTACCTTGTCCTATGACGCAACCCTTGGGTCGGGAGGGTAAAAGAGGCAACTCCCGGCACTAATGCTCCTCAGTTTGCTTGCCTTATCCTTCAATACCTTATCCACCCATGCATTACCATGGGCCATAAAGCAGTGTAAAAGAATCATTAAACCCAGGGAGGGAATCAACAATGGTTCCCTCCTTTGTTTACAACTCTCCTATCTTATTCATTTGCACTGCTGTAGATTAATCTCTACACCCTTCTTCCCTATTGGGCATGAAATTTTAGCGAATAGTAAAAAGAGTATATGACGCTGAAAGCTTTTTACTGGAAGTATTCTGTGTGGGCGGCAATACTTAATACACTAAGCATTGTTGTTTTCCTCCTCAATCGACAATATCAAAATACCTGGTTGCTATATGTAGGTAATCTCCTGTTTTCTGCTGTTGTATTGATAGGTGTGTTCAGGGGTTATCACCGGGTACATGACTCGGCCAGTGTACGGTCATCCACCATGATGGGGATCAAGATCACCATCTATGGCATATTACTGGCTATTCTGATGTGCGTGGTAGTACTGGTCATTAATTCAATATTCACCGGGTTAAATGACAGGAGCGAGCCAGCTCAAAGTGGACGGGGCGATGTATTGTTCATCATTCTCTCCAGCACTATTGCCATTAACGCCATATTAGGCGCCCTGGCGGCAGTAATTGGCGCTACTGTAGTGAAGAAGAACCAAAAGACTGAAGCTGGTAAAACATTGTATTAAGGTTACACAACTATAGCCCTTTTTTGCTCATACAAATCAATCAACATGAAACTGATAGGCATCTTACTGATCGTCATTGGCATTCTTATGATCATTCTGAAAGAAGTAAACTTCACCACTAAAAAAGAAGTGGCCGATCTGGGTCCTATTGAGATAAAGAAAAAAGAACAACATACGCTGGCCTGGCCATTGTATGCAGGTATTGGGATTGCAGCCTGTGGGGTGATTGTACTGGCTGCCGGCAGCCGTAAAACATCGTAACCTGTTCTTCCCTCAATGGGGATTTTTATGGACAGTAACCTATCTATACAATCTTATAGGTCAAGGAATTAATTGCGGAATAGGATTTGAAGTCTAATAACCATACAACATATCTATTACTTATTTAAAATTTATAATCATGAGTACAACAACTAAAGTTATCCTGGGCCTGGTAGGCGCTGCTGCTGTAGGCGCTGCAGTGGGAATGTTATTAGCTCCGGAAAAAGGAAGCGACATCAGAAAGAATCTTAAAGATTCAGCCGGTAAATGGTCTGACAAATTAAGCGAAGTGTGGCAAAATGGTAAAAAAGCTGCCGATAAAGCCTCTTCTCGGATGCAAACCGAAATGTAAGATTCCGGTTTCAACGCCGAAAAACCATATCCGGGCAGGCCTCTGGCCTGCTCTTTTTTTGCCTTACCTCGCAAAAACAATAACAGGGAAGATCAAACTGTCTCTGCTGCCCACTATAAAAAAAGCTTCCCTCGGCTGAGCCGGGGGAAGCTTTTTTATTTAGATCCGAAATACTGATTAATTCTTCAACAGTTTTATAAGTGCTTTTTGTGAACCCTGAACACAAAAAGCGGTATAAAGTCCCGGACGCCAGTATCCGCCTAAAGTGAACGTTGTATTGCTGGCTACCTCATACATTTTCATAAACTTACCCGATACATCGTAAATGTAAATGTAAACAGGATCAGTATTGGAACTGGAAATTTTCAGCTTGAATGAAGTAGTGGTTGGGTTGGGCGAAGCAACTACCTTTAATATTCCAGTTGATGGCACTTTTGCATCCAGCACGGTTACAGTAACTGTATCGGTACCTGTAGCCCCATTATCATCAGTAACTGTAAGTCTGAATACATAGGTTCCTGGTTGCATATTGGAGAGCACTGTAGTTGAGGCCAGCGGTGTTAATAAACTAAAGGTTGTAGGACCACTTATTTTCACCCATTTGTATGAAATGATCTTGCCATCAACATCAGTAGAAGCTGATCCATCAAGCGGTATGCCTGCTGAGGGTAGCTGAACGGTGATATCATCGCCTGCCCTGGCAATTGGCGCCTGGTTACCAGGAGATGCAGTATCGTTTACAACGATTGTAACATCATCTTTGGCTGTAGCACCGCTGTTGTCGGTTACAGTTAAACTGAAAACATAGGTACCAACTACCAGGTTACTTGCCACTGCGGTAGAACCGGTACTGGTAATCAGGGCAGTATTGGGTCCACTTGATTGTGACCATACGTATTTTACAATAGAACCATCAGGATCTTTCGAGGCAGAACCAATCAAATTAACACTTTTTGTTGGCAGTATAATTACCTGGTCTGGACCCGCATCGGCTATGGGCGCTTGGTTGGTTGGTGTAGGGGAATTACTTACAAATACGTTCACATCATCATAAGCCGCAGCACCCTTGTCGTCAGTTACTGTTAAGCGGAACACATAAGTACCGACAACCAGTCCAGTCACTAACGTTGCTGGAGAACTCGCATCGTTAAAATTAGAGCCTGCAGGTCCGCTTAATATCGACCATGCATATTTTATAATAGTGCCATCGGGGTCTTTTGATGCTCCACCATTCAGCTGTGCGCTGGTGGTAGGCAATGAAACATTTATATCAGCACCTGCATTGGCTACTGGCGCCAGGTTAGCGGCCAGCACAGTTACAGTTACATCGTCTGAAGCAGAAGCCCCTTTATCGTCGGTTACAGTTAATCTGAATACAAATACACCTACACCCAGACCTGTTGCGGTTGTGGTAGCTGATCCGGCATTGGTGATGCTGAACTGTGATGGACCAGCAATTTTTGTCCATGCCCATGTTACAATGGAGCCATCAGCATCCTTAGAGGCTGATCCATCCAGTTTAACAAAGTTTGTTGGCAGGGTAATAGTTATATCGGAACCTGCATAGGCAACAGGCGCCTGATTGGATGGCGGTTGGCTGATCGGGGAAGAAAACAGCTGGCACATGGGAACATATTCCTGTGGCAGACTGGCACTTGACCACGACAGTTCCAGTCCACTGCGACTGTCTGAGTTAGCATATTCCAGCTTGATATCATATTTCTGTCCGGCGACCAGGTTTATGGGTGTTGTAAAATAATCGGTCGGATAATCTTCCACCCATTTATCGATTACCAGTTTGCCATCGATCCAAAGGCGATGATTGCCACCCGCGTATAGATCAAATGTATACGCTTCTGAAAACTGAGCCATTATCTGACCCGTCCATCGCATTGAATAAGTGACACCGGGAATTTTATGATGAACGCCCAAAGACATCCATTCCTGAAAAACTATATAGGGATCGATTCTTGTAAATACGAGGTTCGAAAGGTTGGCATCCTTGTAATATTCACCTTTCAATCCATTTCCATTACCCCAGATAGTAGGAGCAAAAGGGGCAATATTTGTTTTACCTGAGTGGGTAAGTTCATAAGACTGGCCGCTTGTCGGCTGCACTCTGAAAACCTCCTTAGGACCTGCATCTGAGCTCAGATACAAGTCAGTCGCACTTGTGGGGGCGGCCAATGTACCACCAGCTGTACCAGCTATGGTGCATTGGATAACATCCAGCCTTTTTGCACCGTCGGGTGATTGATTAATTACAGCTGCTTTTTTATGACCGGTTATTGTACAATTTCTCATAAATACCGGAAATGGCCCGTCAAGAGGTCCTTCATTCATTATCATGGCGTAATCCAGTCCAGCCGCATCAATGATAAGGTTCTCATATCTTGCCCGGTTGCTGTTTAAAGAAGCGGCCATCACTATTATGGGAGCATTGTAAAGCTGCCCGTTGCGATAGCAGTATGAATTTACGTAAGCGCCACCAAAGATACCTGCATCGCAATTATATACAACAAAGTCTTCAATAACGTGGTGCTGTTCGTTATTTTGCCATGACACCAAACCACCTTCGCAGTTATGGGCCATATTATGGTTAAAGGTCCAGGTACTTGTTATTGCACCTTCATCCCACAAATAGGCGCCTCCTAAGCGATAATCACCTGGGTTACCTACTACTACATTATTGGTACACACATTGTCATCGCCTATACCCAGTAAAAAACCTGTTACAGTTAATGAGTTGGCCGATCCCGGTATAAACTTGGTCAAAGCTACTATGTTGCCATCCCATACAGATTCATGGGTAAACTCTTGCGCGTCCCACCAAAATGCATGTTCAGTAACATTGTAAGCTACATTACCCTTCATGGTAATCCCATTCGACACGTGCGGTACATAGGAATGGCTGTCAGTATCGCGGATCACACATCCTTCTACCATTGATCCTATACTGGCATCATCGCAGTGGTGAAAGTGTATACCATATCTTCCCAATACAAATTCGGTTACGGAGCCGTTCGCTTTGCGGGGCCCCATATAGCGGATCTGCACATACCTGATAGTTTGGGGAACTGAAGAGCGAATGAAAATATGTACACGGCCATTGGCTGTTCCCTCAATACGTACATTACGGGTAAGATTTATTACTTCGGCCGTCCAGATGTTATTGATCTGCGGATGAACACGAATGGTTGCCGCGTTCAATGTAATAGATGATCCTGAAATGCTATTGATGGTACGGTCTTCAAATCCGGTAAGATAAGCGTCACCAACACTGGGCGCCTGGGTAGGCGCAATGGTAATGCTGTCACCAGCCTGCCAGCCTGCTGGCGTGCTGTTCAATGAAACAGCAGTAGTGCCTGATGCAATACTGCCGGCCGCGCGGGTAAACGAAGTTTTTGCAGAACCTACTAAATTAAGAACACCAGATCCCATTACCCACAAACCAACGTCTGTTGGCAATACATCCATGCCGCCACCAATATATTTGCTCATGTCTACATTGATGAATTGCAATAATTGAACAACACTGGCAGAAGAGGGGGTCATTTGTAATGTTCCTTCAACCACAACATTGCCTGAAGATTGCAAGGTTGTGCTTTTGCTGCTATCAAATTGTAAGGTGGCTCCGCTGCTTACACTTACACCTGCATAGCTTGCCGTGGTTAAATCGTATGTAACTGTATGACCTGATGAAATGAGTGGAATATCTGAAGACACAGGTAATTTGCCGCCCCATGTGCCCGGATCAGACCAATTGCCTGATTTTACTGTGGAGATAGAACCTTCTAGTGCGAATGTTTGTCGGGGCGCGCACTTAACTACGCTGGCACGGATTTCTTGCTTCTTCGCCCCCAACTGAGTAGCAATAGCTACTCCAGCAGCAGTCAAAGAAGTGTCACGGAGGAATTTCCTTCGAGTAGTGTTGTGATTCATAGGGATATTTTTACGTTTTTCTTAAAGAGTAATTTCACGAGTAGCTCAACAAACATGATGCCCAAATATTTGTTCTATAAAAGATTCATAAAAAAATAGACTTAAGTCAAATACATTTCTTGAATTGAAATATGATGTGATCTTTTTGCCTTTTTAAAATACTCATCTTCATAGAACTCGCTACCGTACTGGTATATATTATAAACTGCACACAATAAAAAAAAGTATGTTGAAAAATTCTAGATTTCAAAATGCAGTAATGATTGGTATGTCTACAGCGTAAACATACTATTTCGTTATGGAGTTATTACTAATTTTCACTAAGCGCTTGTACTTAGTTAAATGTGGAAAACAGCTGGCTAACAGGAATCTAAGAAAATAAAGTAGAAGATGGAATTGTACGATAAGTTTGAGAAAAACGAGGAACTGAAGTGAAATGGTGGGAAACAAAAAAGCCAGTTCCATTAAATTTTAATTTAATAGAACTGGCAGAACATATAATATATACAAAGAAGAAGAAAACGCAATCAAATGCCCGTCATATTAATTGTAATAAAAACATTTCACCGGGCTGCTACCTAAAACGACGAGTGAAAAACTTTTGTGGTTACTTATAAACCATTTGCAGCAATTGGTCTATTTCATTATACTTTCTAAGCGGTTGAAGATCTTAATAAAGCCCCACACCGCTACTTTGAACTTCCATAAAGGAAACAGTCCGCTCACATGAATACGACTTATAAAGAATGGATTTTTAATAGGTAATTTATCAACCCAGTTGCTTACCCTGAACGCCAGCCTCATGCCATTTTGCTTCATCAGCTCAAACATTGCTGCGCGTTTATTGTCATCGTTCTGGTTATATGCCCCGTAGATATAAGCATGGCAAGGTTGAACCGGAATTCCAAGTTCCTGCAACCGCTCCTTTGTTTTCCTGAGATCGATCTCTATTTCAGGCAGGCTCAACGCAGCGTAGCTCTGGTGGCTGTATGAATGAGATCCAAACTGCACCAGATCCTTACTCATTTCAAGCGCCTCATCAACATACATGAATTCACCCATTGGATTCGGCGACAGGTGTTTATTATCCGGTGATTGAATAAACCCAGCCACCAGAAAGATGTTCGCCCGGATATTATACTCTTTCAAAAGCGGATAAAGATTGGTAAAATTATCCCGGTATCCGTCGTCAAGCGTGATCATTACGGGTTTGGCCGGTAATGGCTTTTTTTGCTCAACATACTCTAGCAGGTCACTGATAAAAATAGTGGTATAGCCATTTTTGTTCAGGTATTCAAACTGCTTACGCAACTGACCAGTAGTTACGTTATGCCAATCGTAATTGTTTCCGACGCTTATATTATGATAATTTAATACAGGTAAGCCGCCGAAAAAAGAGCTCATTTCAATGAACAGAAATGCCGCAACCAGAACCAGGCCTGTAATCCCAATAAGCAGATAGATCATCTTTAAATCCCTTTAAGTTGTGATCCAATACCCACTGCCCTATTTGAATGTCTTTTTAAGTCGTTGTGAAATTCTTATAAATCCTGTCAATACCATTTTAAATTCTCCTATAGTATAAGTGCCACTTATATGAAAGCGGTTAAGTATTAACCTTTTCGACAGATCTAAAGGCAGGCGGTTCAGTCTGTCGCCCACTTTAAAGGCATAGCGAACACCGTGCTTTTTAAAAATGCCGAACACCTCAGCCTGTTTTACCAGGTCATCTTTAAAGTAATAGGCATATGGATAGGCAAAAACCGGTTGATAGGGTATTCCAAGCTCCTCGAGCCGTTGTTTTGATGCCCGCGTATCTTCATCGATCTCTGCCAAAGTAAGTTCATGTAAATTTTTGTGGTACATGGTGTGCAGGCCAATTTGAACATGCTCTTTACAGATCTCCTTTACCTCTTCCAGCGTCATAAACTCCCCTTCGGCGCGGGGCCCCAGGTTGTCGGGCGTTTGAACAAAACCGGCCACAAGGAACACATTCGCCTTGCAATTGAACTCCTTTAATAAAGGATACATGTCGGTATAATTATCCCTGAACCCATCTTCCAATGCAATTATCAACGGCTTCGGCGGCAAAGGCTTTCCCTTTTCAACATAATCGATCATGTCGCTTAAAAAGATGGTATTGTACCCCTTTTGGATAATGTATTCAAGTTGCTCACGCATGCTGGAAGTAGCAACCGTATAATAATCAGCCTTTTTGATGCTGCTGATCCTATGATACACCAGCACGGGTAACCCCTTGAAAAAGGGCCCTGCATATAAGTACATAAGAATATAGCACATTACCAGGAATGCGACAGGTATTATTATATATACCATTGATTGGGGTGTTGTGGTGAGGTAAATAAAGAAGTAAACAGGCAACAACTAACAATACATTGTCAGACGGGTCCCATCAATACACTATAGTTGCTGCCTGTTGTGCGTGGTGTTTCAATCGGCGGCCCCTGTGTAGGCCTTATTAAGTTGTAAATCGAGTTTTTCGTATTGAGAGTTCTTGCTCTTGAATTCAGGAACAAGTTCTTTCATCTTCTTTACAATGCCATAATTGTCTTCGAGGCGGCCCATGCTGATCAATTCTTCAATATCTCTCACCACTTTATGTGAGCAAGGGATGATCTTGGCGATCTTGATCTTCTCGTGGTGCGTAGGCAATGTTTTCTCTTTCTCGTTCAACAACTCCTCGTACAATTTTTCGCCGGGACGCAAACCACTAAACACGATCTTGATATCTTCATCGGGTGTTAAACCGGCCAGGCGGATCATCTTCAATGCCAGGTCAACGATCTTTACCGGTTTACCCATATCGAATATAAATATTTCTGACCCCTTACCCATGATGGCCGCTTCCATAACCAATTGAACCGCTTCAGGGATGGTCATAAAGTAGCGGGTGATCTCAGGATGAGTTACTGTAACCGGGCCACCATTCTGGATCTGCTGCCTGAACCTTGGGATCACAGAACCATTTGAGCCCAGTACATTACCAAAACGGGTAGTTATGAATTTGGTCTTTGTACTTCCGTTCATCCCGCCTTTGGCATCGCCATTGATGAGGCCCATAATGGTTTGATCGACCAGGTTATCTGCCACACTGCTCAATGACTGTACATACATCTCTGCGATCCGTTTTGAAGTACCCATTACATTGGTAGGGTTCACGGCCTTATCGGTTGAGATCATCACAAACTTATGTACGTTGTATAAAACTGACAGGTCGGCAATGATCTTGGTTCCCATTACGTTGGTAAGAATGGCCTCAGACGGATGTCTTTCCATCATAGGCACATGCTTGTAAGCTGCAGCATGGAAAACAAAATGTGGGCGATATTCCCGGAAAGGGATCTGCATCCGGTTGCGATCGCGGATATTGCCGATAAAGATCTTTATATCTGAACCCTGGAATTTCTCTTCCATCTCCAGCTGAATTTCATGCAAGGGTGATTCAGCCTGATCGCACAACACCACCATTTCAGGACCGAATGACAACACCTGGCGTACAATTTCAGAACCAATGGAACCAGCCGCACCGGTGATAAGAATTCTTTTACCGCTTAACTCGCTCGAAATTTTTTCGTTATTGATATTGATGGGCTCGCGTTGCAACAGGTCTTCGATTCGCAACTCCTGAATTTGTTTCAGGCTCAGCTTACCATAGATCCATTGGTCAGAAGGGGGAACAGTAAGCACCTTGATACCGAACTGCAAACATTTTTCAATCACCACTTTTTTATCCTTGCTGTCGAGCTGTTCGTTCATCAGGATCAGCTTATCGATCTTTTTCTTTGTTTTAAGCAAAGGCAACTCCCTGATGGAGTAAACCCTTTTCTGCTGAATGGTTACATTGGCCTTATTGATATCTGTTTCAACAAAACCGGCAATTACAAATTTGTTGGTAATGCTCGATTCGATGGCCTGTTTTACACACATGGCTTCGCTATCGCTGCCATAGATCAACACATTTTCTTTTAAAACAATGGCATTATGCTTTACATAATAATAAAACGCACGAACCATTGAGCGCAGCATCATGTGCAGGGTACAGCTGATGAAGAAGTTTATCAGCAATACACCGGGGATGTTAAGACTATTGATATGATATTCCCGGTTCACGATAAATAGTACTGCAACCGGAAATAAAACACCGGTGATCAATACTGCCAGGGAAATCCGCATCATATCGTGCACATTCGAGAAGCGCAGCATACCCGTGTGTATGCGCATTAAATAAAATACCGGCAACGAAAGTGCACAGTAAAGAAATGTATACACAAAAAAGTGCCCACGCAAAATTGCGGAGAACTGAAATTGCTTTACGACAAAATATGATAATGTAAAAGAGAATCCGGTAATAACCAGATCTATTATCAATATAACCCATCTGGGCACAGGCCTGGAGAATGACAAAAACTTCTTCATGCTATTAGCAATAAGTTTACAGGTTGATTGTTCCGAACACGTGGATTTTCCAGGAAATAAATGGAACGACCATGCGTGATAAGCAAATGATGGCCAAGCGAAATATGGATATTACGCAGGAAATATGGATCCAGAAATTATATACGCACAGAAAAATGGATTGTATCTAGGGGATGTTCAAAGGATTACCACCACTACAACAACATATAACCGCTTTTACACGAGGATATTGATATTGGAGACTAAATTGGAAAGGAAAAGATGGATTTGAAAATGGGAGACATTTCAAAGGATTATCGATTGGATTTAGAGGGGGTCTTAAATCAGACGAAAGGTACACAAGATATTTGACTTTAATAAACTTTTTGCATCATTTTTTAAGTGTAATTCCTTATCCCCATTTACCATTACAACTAACTGGTAGTCTTTTAAAACCCCGTCGGGTATTGCACGCTGTAAAGGAACAAGTAAAATTACGCTACCACTAATGCTTTTTGGAAAGCAGTTGCATGAATGGCCGAAATGACCTTGCCCGGTGTCAAATACTTTTCAAAGTAAGCCAGCGCATTTTGCTCTAACTCCATTCGCTGTTCTTTATGGGAAACCAGCCAGGAGATGGCCTCTTTTAATTCGGTATGAACATCTTTTATTTCCAGATAATGGGTACCGGCCATAAAGTTACCGGGTAATATCCTGTTAATAGGGGTAGTAATAATAGCTTTTCCAAGCGCAAAATATTCACCCAGCTTCCATCCCAGACAGTCGTGCACGGCAGGCGTATTTATTACTACGGTAGATAACTTCAAATGTTCGAGGTATGATCTGTGGTTATACAGTTTGCTGGCTGAATAATTTTCCAACCCTTCAAACGGCCCTAACCGCCGTCTTGAAAATCCACCTTCAAAAGAAATTACTTTCTCCTTATCGAGGTCTTTTAAAATAGTAATGATTTCCTTTCTGAGGTTTGTTACTGTAGTATGCTTTTTCCAGGGATAGTTCAGATAAAACAGGTAATTGTCCCTGGAAGCCTTTCTGTTGGCATACACATCAAATGAGCACCTTTTCATTGACTGATGTGTAAAAACCCTGAAGTAAGGATTTTTTATTCCGGCATTCCTGTACAGCTTCCAGGATAATTTAAGATAGGCCGGAAGGCTGAAATAATTTATTCCAAAATTGGGGCCCACGGGAAGCACTTTCGGATATTTTTGCAGGGTGGTTTCATCTACATTCACCTTTGCATAAACATCTACCATTTCATACACCGTATCGTTTACGTCACATTTATCATTGGCGGCAATACATATTTTCGATACGCTGCCATTAACCCATATTTCGTAATAGAAAAATTCCTTCCTGTATGGTCCATTTACAAATTCCCTGAACCGGAGAAATCTGTCTTCGAATGAAAATTCAATTGTAAAATCCTTATAAAAATCATGCAACCCCTTTATATAAAACTCGTAATACCAGGGATCAAACAAGGGGCACATTAAGATCTTCTTTTCCATGTTGAGCGTTTAAAAGGATTAGACAGAGGTTTTAATTAAATGGGGCACTCCAACATAATCATATATGGTGGAAACGGTGGAAACAATTCTTTCCAGATCGGTAATAGAAAGGTTAGAACCGGAAGGCAAACATAAACCAATATCAAAAAGCCGTTCACTGGTATCCTTTCCATAATAAGGTGCATCGGCGAATACTGGTTGCAGATGCATGGGTTTCCAAAGCGGGCGGCAATCAATATCATTTTCATTTAAGCATAAACGCAGGTCTTCCCGGGTAAAATTGCTGTTCTTTACAAGAATGGCAGTAAGCCAGTGATTGGAATAATAACTCTTACCCGGCTCTTCAAGGAATTCAATACCTTCTATAGTTGCAAATGCCTTTTTATAATATTGATAATTACTGCGGCGTTGCTGAACCCGTAAAGGCAATACTTCCATTTGTCCCCGACCAATACCGGCGGCAACATTGCTCATCCGGTAATTATAACCAATATGCGAATGCTCATAGTGAGGAGCAGCATCCCGCGCCTGGGAGCTTAAAAAACGCGCCTTGTTAACATAGTCGGTATTAGTTGAAACAAGCGCTCCGCCCCCCGACGTGGTAATGATCTTATTACCATTAAAAGATAAAATGCCAATATCCCCAAATGTTCCAATTGCTTTCCCGTTAAATGTAGACCCTAATGCCTCGGCAGCATCTTCCACCACAGGAATTCCATATTTGCGGGCTATGGCCATAATTTCATCTATACGCGCGGGCATTCCATACAAATGAACTACAATAATTGCTTTAGGCGTTTTTCCCTTTTTTATTCTATCCTGTATAGCCTCTTCCAGGTATTCAGGCGACATATTCCATGTACTTTCTTCACTGTCAACAAATACAGGGGTTGCTCCCTGGTAAGCTATAGGATTAGCCGATGCCGCGAAAGTCATTGACTGGCAGATCACTTCATCGCCTGTTTTTATTCCCAAAATTATCAATGCCATATGCAATGCTGCTGTGCCTGAGCTCATTGCAGCCACATGTACATTATGTCCCAGATAAGTTTCGAGATCATGTTCAAAACCGTTCACATTCGGACCCAGGGGTGCAATCCAGTTTGAAGCAAATGCTTCCTGAACATAAATCATTTCTTTTTCTCCCATGTGAGGAGACGACAACCAGATTTTCTCTTTCATGGATTACAACTTAATTTAGCAAATTATAACGCTTTTGCAGATAATACAATTCCTACCAGGTTACTTTATTCTACCGACAACCTATTTTTCTACAATTCCTCAGGACTGATTCATTTTAACTACTCTTCCGGGGTTTCCTACCACTACTGCGTAATCAGGCACATCCCGGATGATTACTGCTCCCGCCCCCACCATCGCCCATTTACCTATGGTAATATTTTGCATCACACAAGCACCGATGCCTACCTGTGTTCCCTCGCCCACTTTTACATTTCCTGCCAGCGCGGCATTGGGAGAAATATGAACGAAGTCGGCTATCACACAATCATGATCCACAGAACAATTTGTATTCAGGATCACATGCCGGCCGATGTTACTGTGTACGTTCACTGAAACATTTGCCATTACAACTGTTCCTTCGCCAACAACAGCGCGCGGCGAAATTATTGCAGCAGGATGAACAGCACTGGCAAATGGC
>NZ_JBJMLX010000361.1:0-22224 GCF_045805085.1 Niastella sp. | reverse complement strand
TGACAAAACAACAATGGATAATAATAGCAACAACATATTACTGGCATTCTACGGAGATGACTTTACCGGTTCCACCGATGCACTGGAATTTCTCGCCCGGGCCGGAGCAAAGACCGCTCTGTTTATTGAACCGCCAACACCGGAGCAATTAAAAAAGTATCCGGGTCTCCATGCATTTGGGGTGGCCGGTAAAACCCGTGCGATGGCGCCGGCAGAAATGGAGCAAACCCTGTTACCTGCATTTGAAAAATTAAAGCAAACCGGGGCGCGCCATGTGCATTATAAAGTCTGCTCCACCTTTGATTCTTCCCCAACAACAGGAAGCATAGGAAAAGCCATCGAAACCGGTATTACTGTTTTCAAGAACAAATGCGTGCCGTTGTTGGTAGCAGCACCTATATTGGGCCGTTATTGCCTGTTTGGTAATTTGTTTGCCCGTATGGGTATTGGCAGCAATGGAAAGATTTACAGGTTAGACAGGCACCCATCCATGAGCAAACACCCGGTAACCCCAGCCGATGAAAGTGATCTGCGGCTTCACCTGGAAAAACAAACCACGAAGAAAACCGGGCTGATAGATATGCTGCAATTATCCAGTGGATCGCTACAGGAAGCGTGGGACAAGTTGGTGCAGCAGGGATTTGATATCGCCTTATTCGATGCCTTATACCAGGAACAACTGATGCTTATTGGTGAGCTGATAGATGCACAAGCCAACTCGGGCACTTTGTTCTCCGTAGGTTCATCTGGTATAGAAATGGCGTTGGGTCAGCACTGGAACTTCACCAACCAATTGAAGTCAAGGTCTGAATGGAAACATCCCGGCAAAGCGGAACCCTTGTTGGTGATTGCAGGAAGTTGTTCGCCAGTAACGGCCGGACAGATCGATTATGCCAAATCAAAAGGGTTTGAAGAGATCTTGTTGGATGCACCTGCCATCTGCAATAATGATCAACAATCCATCTATAAAGCCATTAACAAAGCAGTTGATTGCCTGAACATGGGAAAACACGTGATCATAAGTACTGGTGGGGCAACACAGCAACAAACAATTAACTTACCCGCAGAACAATTAGGCTGGGCGTTGGGATCAGTTGCGCGTGACGCAGCGGCTCAATCACCCTTAAAAAGGATCGTGATTGCCGGTGGGGATACCAGCAGTTATGCCGCCCGCGCCATGTGGATCGAAGCCGTGGAAATGATTGCACCCCTGGTACCCGGAGCACCCTTGTGTAAAGCAAGCGCGCCCGCTTCGCCCATTGATGGACTGGAAGTGAATTTCAAGGGCGGACAGGTTGGCGGCGACAATTATTTTGAAGTGTTGATGCAGGGCCATTTGAATTAATTCGACTATAACAGAAGAAAACATCATACAACATGCAACAAAAAACATTAGGACTTATTCATACTTCAGCCACGTTGGTACCTATGTTCCAGCAATTAGTAAGTGAGTATTTGCCACAGGTAAAGGTGTTCAACATTGTTGATGACAGCCTGATAAAAAACACCATCGCCTGTGGTGAGTTAACGCCCACCACTGCGCGCAGGGTAGTAAACTATGTTGGTTCAGCCGAATTAGCAGGCGCCGATTTTATCCTGGTAACCTGTTCCTCCATTGGTCCCGCTGTAGAAGCCGCTGCTGCATTGACCAATGTGCCTGTATTGCGCGTTGACCAGCCTATGGCCGATCAGGCAGTACGCACCGGCAAGCGCATTGGCGTAATTGCTACTTTATCAACTACGCTGGCACCCACCAGCGACCTGGTAAAACGCAGAGCGATAGCAGCTGGCAAAGAAATAGAGTTGCAGGCGGTATTGTGCGAAGGCGCTTTTGACGCATTGATGAGCGGCGATGGCGCTAAACACGATGAAATGGTTGGAAAAGCCTTACGCGAATTATCTGCCAAAGTAGATGTGATCGTATTGGCGCAAGCTTCTATGGCCCGCGTGGCAGATGCCCTGGCGCCGGAAGATAAAAAAGTGCCTATCCTGGCCAGTCCAGGGATTGCGGTACAACATATTGCTTCGGTTCTTTAAAAAAAATATCTCAGTTCTTAACTATCAGTTTCAGGTTGCAGGTTACAAGTTACAGGGAGTGCAGCAATTAATGACTACCCTGAAACCTGAAACTTGTAACCTGTAACCCAAAGTTCCATATGAAAAGGGTAGCTCAATTTTTTTTAATAGCTGGTATAGTAGGAGCAGTTGCTTTACTGATCGGTGTATGTATGCAGCAACCGTCGTTGTACAAACCGGCTGCGGTCATTACGGCTGTGTGCACAGCGATCGGGTTAGGCGCTGTTCGAACAATGAAGGGATATCGGTATACCGCCTGGATCATTGCGGCTGTCGTAGCCGGCATGATGTATCCTGCCGCCTTTACCATAGTAGGTTCCATTGATCTGCGGAACAAATGGTTGATGCTGATCATCATTCAGCTGGTGATGTTTGGCATGGGTATACAAATGAAACTCGAAGATTTTACCAGTGTAGGAAAAACGGGGAGGGGCGTGGTGATTGGGTTACTATGCCATTTCTCCATCATGCCGCTGATGGGATTGCTGCTTACAAAAGTATTTCACTTTGAACCGGAGATTGCCGCCGGTATTATTTTGATTGGTTCCACTTCAAGTGGATTGGCCTCTAACGTAATGGTGTATCTGGCAAAGGCCAATCTCATGTTATCTGTTGTGGTTACTGCTATGGCTACCCTGGCAGCTCCTTTCTTTACGCCCTTATTAATGAAATTATTGGCCGGCACGCTGGTACAGGTAAAAGTGCTCAATATGATGATGGAGATCATCAAGATCGTGATCGTACCAATCGGCGCCGCCCTCTTACACGATTTTTTAAAAACAGCCTCGCCCAAAGGTGTTCGGGTGATAATTGTTTTATTTATAATAGCGGCCTTCTGGCTGGCGGCCCTGCCACTGGGTTTATGGAATTATCTATCCACTAACATTACCAATGAATCGCTGTTACAATCAATGGAAATATTCGGCTTTTTATTGAGCGCTGTCGTAGCCGGTGTATTATATCACCTGTTGGCGCAGGCCATTACAAAGCTTGATTCAACAATGCCTTATTTTTCCATGTTCGGCATCATCTATTTTACCACAGTTACCACCGCTGCCGGACATGACAATTTATTAAAGACCGGTTTTTTATTATTTCTGTGTTCAGTGATCCATAATGCCGCCGGTTTCTTCTTTGGTTACTGGTTAGGTCGTTTGTTTAAATTAGATAAAAACTCGGCCCGCACCGTAGCCTTTGAAGTGGGATTACAAAATGCCGGTATGGCATCTGGTATTGCCGCCAGTATGGGCAAACTCGGCACCCTGGGTTTACCCGCTGCCGTGTTCAGTCCATGGATGAATGTGGCGGGATCTATATTGGCTAATTACTGGCGGAAACGGCCGGTTAAAGATGCGCTGGTTGTTGCGAGTGAGAGTTTGGGTATTAAGGAGGTTGAGTTGACCAGTTGACCAGAAAGCAAGTTGATAGGGTTGACAGGGTTGATAGAGTTGATAAAGGGCGAAGGATGAAAGAGTGAGAGTTGAAAATGGTGGGGAATGTTGCTTCGTCGCGAACCCTTTCACGTTTCACGTTTCACCTTTGACGTTTCACGATTCGCCATTGCCGATTACCGATTCACGATCCATCATTAATAAATGAAGAAACATAGTATCATATTAGCTTGTTGTTTAGCGGTGCTGTTCCTGTTTCCGCAGGCAGGTAAGTATTCTGGAGTGACACCATTTACAAATGCCCCGTTAACAGATACCTCGTTGGATGAATTGTTCCGGCATCCACCGGAGCAAGCCAAACCCTGGGTGTTCTGGTACTGGATGCAGGCTGCTGCTTCCAAAGAAGGAATTACCGCCGACCTGGAAGCAATGAAATCGGCCGGACTGGGCGGCGCTTACATGATGTTCATCAAGGGAGCGGATAGTTTGCCGCTGTTCAATCCGCCGGCACAACAGTTATCACCCCATTGGTGGGAACTGGTAAAATTTGCCATGCAGGAAGCCACACGCCTGCATTTTCAATTGGGGATGCACGTAAGTGATGGTTTTGCGCTGGCCGGTGGCCCATGGATAAAACCTGAACTGTCTATGCAACGCGTGGTAAGCACAAAAACCTATGTTTCGGGAAAACAAACCTTCAATGGCATTTTGCCGCAACCTGAAACAAAAGAAAATTATTATAAAGACATTGCGGTATTTGCGTATCCCACGATGATCAAAAAAAGCATTGCGGATACGATAATGATCCCGGTAGTGACCAGCAGTGTAACTGGCGTTTCGCCGCAGTTCCTTACCGAAAAACGTAGCCGCCAGAGCTTTAAAAGCGACAGCGCCTGTTGGATACAATACGCCTACGACAAACCATTTACCTGTCGTTCTATTGTTATCAGAACCGGTGGTAATAATTATCCTTCGCGCCGGTTGCAGATCCTGGTGAGCGATGATGGCAACGTTTTCAAACCCATTGAACGGTTGCAATCACCCCGGCATGGCTGGCAGGATACCGATGCAGATGTTACCCATGCTATCAAAACAACTACAGCCCGGTATTTCAGATTTGTATATGATAAAAAAGAACTGGAACCCGGATCTGAAGACCTGGATGCTGCCAAATGGAAACCGGTGTTAAAGGTCACTGGTATTTATCTGTCCGGCGAACCTGTGATCCATCAATACGAAGGGAAAAGCGGCGCCATCTGGCGCGTAAGTGAACGCACGACTACTGCACAGGTGCCCGATTCGTTATGTGTGCCGTTGGATCGCATCATCGACATCACCAGTAAAATGACGGCTGATGGGCATCTCACCTGGCAAGTGCCCGAAGGTAACTGGACCATTATGCGGATTGGTCATACCTCAACCGGACAAACCAATGCCACCGGTGGCGGTGGTAAAGGACTGGAGTGCGATAAGTTCAATCCCGTAGCAGTAAAGCTGCAATTCGATAAATGGTTTGGAGAAGCCATTCGTCAGGCCGGTCCGGATGTAGCCAAAGAAGTACTGAAATTATTTCATATCGATAGCTGGGAATGCGGCAGCCAGAACTGGTCGCCGGTTTTCAGGGCGGAGTTTAAAAAACGCCGTGGCTATGACTGCTTACCTTATCTCATTACCATGACAGGCGTGCCCGTGCAAAGCGCCGATGTATCGGAACGCTTTTTATACGACGTGCGTCAGACAATTATAGAGCTGGTAAGAGATGTGTTTTATATAACGTTGAAAAACCTGGCGCATGAAAAGGGCTGTGTGATGAGTGCGGAAAGTATCGCTCCCACAATGACCAGTGATGGATTACTGCATTATAAGGAAGCAGATATTCCTATGGGCGAATTCTGGTTACGCAGTCCCACACATGATAAACCAAACGATATGTTCGATGCCATCTCCGGCGCACATATCTATGGCAAACCGGTTATCCAGGCAGAAGCATTTACCGAATTGCGACTGGCCTGGGATGAACATCCCGGTATGTTAAAAGCACTGGGCGATAGAAATTATGCCCTTGGTATAAACAAGCTGGTGTACCACGTATCAATGGAAAATCCCTGGCTGGACCGCAAACCGGGTATGACGTTGAATGGGATCGGGTTGTATTTTCAACGGGATCAAACCTGGTGGAAACCGGGCGTCGCCTGGGTGGAATATGCACAACGCTGTCAGGCCTTATTGCAGTTTGGTAAACCGGTAGTGGATGTGGCCGTGTTTACCGGCGAAGAAATTCCCCGCCGATCCATATTGCCTGATAGATTAGTAAGTACGCTGCCAGGCATTTTTGGCGACTCCGCTGTACAAGCAGAGAAAAAGCGATTAGCCAATGACGGTAACCCGTTACGAACGATGCCTGAAGGAGTAACACATACAGCCAATATGGCCGATCCCGAAAAATGGATCGATCCTTTGCATGGGTATGCTTATGATTGTTTTAACCCCGATGTATTGATGCAGGCTACTGTGCGCAACGGAAGAGTAGAATTCCCTGGTGGCGCCAGTTACAAAGTACTGGTGTTGCCACAGCCGCATCCTATGTCACCCGTTGCCAAACGCATGACACCGGCTGTTATAAAAAAGATTGCAGCACTGGTACAGGCCGGCGCCACCATTATTGTAAATGACGCGCCTGAACGATCATACAGCCTGGAACAAGGGCCAACTGCTGATAAAGAAGTGAAAGCAATAGCCGCTACCGTTTGGAAAAAAGCCCCGGCTGGCAAATTGAAACAATGGAAGGTAGGCAAAGGCACTGTTGTGCAGGGGCCTTATATGGAAAGTTCTTTTGTTCCTGTTGGTCTGCAAAAAGATGTGGTTATGCTGGATGCCTCGAAAAAAAACGCCGGTAATATAGCCTGGACGCACAGGGCAGGCGAAGGGGTTGATATATACTTCCTCAGCAATCAGCTTAATGAGTCAAGAGCGCTTAATGTTTCTTTACGGGTAAACGGTAAGATGCCGGAGATCTGGGATCCGGTTACGGGTGAAAAAGATTTAAAAGTGAGCTTCTCTTTTGAAAATGGGTATACTCAATTTCATTTGGAGCTGCCTGCCAGCGGATCGGCATTCGTAGTGCTGCGTACTCCAACAACAAAGGGCATTGTCAAAAATATAGATGACGAGTTTCGTGTTGATACTATCAAAAATAGCTGGACAGTTACATTTGATAGTACAAAAGGTGGTCCGGCAAAACCAGTTGTTTTTGAAAAGTTGAAAGACTGGTCAATAGATGATAATAATGCCATTAAATACTATTCCGGAACTGCTGTTTATACAACCACTTTTGATAATAATGTTACAATGTATGCCGGTCAAAGATTTAAATTAGATGTAAACAAAGTAGCCAACCTGGCAAAAGTATATGTGAATGGAATAGATTGTGGGGTGGCATGGACCCCGCCTTACCAGGTGGATGTTTCAAAAGCTATACGACCCGGTAAAAATGAATTGCGGATCGAAGTGACCAATACCTGGTTCAACCGGTTGAAAGGCGATCTGTTATTACCTGAGAAAGAACGCATCACCTGGACCAACGCACCTTTCTGGACAAAAGACAAGCCTTTATTACCAGCCGGTTTATTAGGACCGGTGGAAATTATAAGTTACTAATACGAACCGATAAATTTTATAAAAGATATGTATAAACGTATTCATCTTTTCCTCGTCCTGTTGGTAGTGGGAGATTGCGTGTACAGTCAGAACAACAGCCTGGTGAATACCAGCAAGAGCACGCATGTGAAATTACAACCGGTTGATCTGTCGGCCACCGTTTGGACAGGTGGGTTTTGGGGCGAACGGATGCAGGTATGTAAAGATTCTATGGTGCCGCATTTATGGCGCACCTATACCGATGCCAATGTGAGCCATGCGTATAAGAACTTTGAAATTGCAGCAGGCAAGGATACGGGTTCGCACAGTGGACCGCCGTTTCATGATGGTGATTTTTATAAACTGCTGGAAGGCGTAACCAGTTTATATGCGGTTACAAAAGACAAGAACCTGGAGACCATGCTCGATACGGCCATTGCTACTATTGCTGCCTGTCAGCGTGCCGATGGGTATATTCATACCCCTGTGTTGATCGAAGCACGCAAACAAACGAATAAAGAAAAAGCATTTGCAGATCGATTGAATTTTGAAACCTACAACCTCGGTCACTTAATGACCGCCGGTTGTATTCATTACCGCGTTACCGGTAAAAGAACGTTGCTGGATGTGGCGATCAAAGCAGCTGATTATCTGGATAATTTTTACAAACGGGCCTCCCCTGAGTTAGCGCGCAATG
Organism: Niastella sp.; assembly: GCF_045805085.1. Classification (NCBI taxonomy): domain Bacteria; kingdom Pseudomonadati; phylum Bacteroidota; class Chitinophagia; order Chitinophagales; family Chitinophagaceae; genus Niastella; species Niastella sp. The sequence goes on along the minus strand of NZ_JBJMLX010000361.1, from coordinate 14,424 downwards.
CCATTTGCCCTTCGCATTACATGGGTGTAGTGGAATTGTATCGTACAACCCGTGATCCCAAATACCTGCAACTGGCCATCAACCTTATTAATATTCGTGGATTGGTGGAAGAGGGTACAGATGATAACCAGGACCGTGTTCCTTTCCGTCAACAGAAAGAGGCGATGGGCCATGCAGTTCGAGCCAACTATTTATATGCCGGTGTAGCGGATGTATATGCTGAAACCGGTGATGATTCCCTGATGACTTGTTTGAACAGCATCTGGAACGATGTGGTGTATAAAAAAATGTACGTTACCGGCGGTTGTGGCGCTTTGTATGATGGCGTTTCTCCTTACGGAATTTCTTATAAACCGCCTGTTATTCAAAAAACGCATCAGGCCTATGGCCGTGCCTACCAGTTGCCTAATATCACTGCACATAATGAAACCTGCGCCAACATCGGCAACCTGTTGTGGAACTGGCGGATGTTGTTGTTATCGGGTGATGCCAAGTATGCCGATGTAATGGAGCTGGAATTGTACAATGGCATTTTATCAGGCATCAGCCTCGATGGAAATAATTTCTTTTATACCAACCCGCTGAGCCATTCCGCTGATTATCCTTACACCTTGCGTTGGCAGGAAGCCGGCCGTGTTCCTTATATTAAGTTGTCGAATTGCTGTCCGCCCAACACCGTGCGTACCATGGCGGAAGTAGGGGATTATGCCTATACTACTTCAGACAAAGGATTGTGGGTGCATTTGTATGGTTCTAATAAAATTTCAACAAAGCTGGAAGATGGTTCCGCGTTGGAAATGACACAACAAAGCAATTATCCCTGGGATGGTCATATTACGTTCACTGTTACAAAAGCGGAAGCAAAAGCTTTCTCGCTATACCTGCGCATCCCAGGATGGTGTGAGAAAGCAGGGTTAACGGTGAATGGCAAACCTGTAGCTGCTTCCATCAAACCGGCGCAATATGCAGCCATCAACCGTACCTGGAAAGCAGGTGATGTAGTAGAACTGGATCTGAGCATGCCGGTAACGTTGATTGAAAGCAATCCGCTTGTAGAAGAAACCCGTAACCAGCTGGCGGTGAAACGCGGCCCTGTGGTGTATTGCCTGGAATCAACCGATCTGCCAAAAGGAACCAACGTGTTTGATATTGCTATCCCTATTAAGAACGATCTGAAACCGGTTCTCACTACCATCAGCAAAAGCAAGATCGCTACCTTACAGGGAACTGCATTATTAGAACCTAAAGAAGATTGGTCAAACGCCTTATATAGAAAAGTGCGGACTACCGCAACGCCGATAAAAATAACCATGGTGCCATATTATGCCTGGGGTAATCGTGGTAAGTCGGATATGACGGTGTGGGTGCGGAAGTAGGCAGAAGGCAGAAGGCAGAAGGCAGAAGGCAGAAGGCAGAAGGCAGAAGGCAGAAAAATGCCGGTGGTGCAAGGTAATTATTAATCACAGCAATCGCGAACCATTTCACGATTGCCGATTCACGATTGCCGATTCACGTCTGCCGTTTGCCGTCTTCGGTGTTATTCATTATCGAAGTTGGTCATTCCTTTCAAAAACTCGTTCCTCTCCAAGATCTCCCCATCAAAAACATTGATCACGGTAACATGCTGGCTGTCGCCGGTGGTGTTGTCGGCTTCCATGATCTGCCAGACTATCGTTTTGTAAGTTTGATTATAGTAAATATAGATCTCGCCCGGTTTGGTAATAGGCGCTTCTTTGTCGGTAGCTGCTATTGATAATGCTTTGGAGCAGGGAATGATCTTCTTTTTCGGGTTTACGATCCCTTCAAACTGTCCTTTCTTAAGCAACCCTCCATTTTGTTTTACTTCCAGTTTAAATACAAAAGGGATCTCGCCTTTGAATTTCATTTCATAAAAGATGGCGTATACAAAGTTCACGGGGTTGTTCTCATTGTCGAGAATTACAACAGGCGTAAACAATGTTGAATTGATGGCTGAGTCAAGATATTTTACGGTTCTTACTTTTAGTTCCTTGAAGAAGGCGGCAGATGTTTCCTTGATGATTTCGCTTTGCAGGCGGGTCTTTACAGAATCGGGGATCTGGTTGTAATCAAACAATTTGAAATCCTGCACCGGTAACTCGGATGGCGCCATTGCCAGTTTGTCGACATACTTTATTTTATCGCAGGGCGATTGCGCCTGTGATAGACCTGTTATCAGGAAGAACAGCGATAAAGTGAAGCAGGACTTCATGTTCAAAAGCTTTTGATTAATTCGGGGAAAACAGATCGATCACATCTTTTTTTCTTTCTTCCGGAACCACTATGAGCGACTGCACTTTCCCATTTATAACGGTAGCTTCTACCGTAGTGTTATATGGCGCATGTAATTTAAAATGCACATCCTGGTCTTTGGGCCAGGCAGGGCAGAGGTAGATCTTTTTGCCATCGGTTTGCAACAGCATTTCCTGTAAACCAATCATGCCGCTGCCACCCCAGTTGTGATCGGGTGTCCAGTCGAAGCCAGGACCCCAGAAAGCAGGGAAGCGGCGGCCACTGTTCTTTAATTTCTGGGTTGTGAGTTGCAGCGCTTCACTGGTTAAACCCAGGCGGGCGGCAAAGATGTTATCCTGTTTCCAGCCAACATAACTTCTGAATTTGAGGGCGTCTGTATCATGTTTAAAGGTATTGATGGCGGTGTCTAAACCCGGTTTGCCAATACCATAAATCCCCCAAGGGAAAACAGGGTATAACTGTGGACATTCTGTATTGTTGATCCGCTCCCACAGTTTGGCCGGCGCAATAGTCGTGTAAGTACCAAATTGTCTGAAGTTGATAGGCGGGATGCGCAACAGCATCTGTTGCCACTGGGTGCGAGATGAATCTGCAAGATATTGTGCAGGCAATTCCAACAATCTTGTCAATACGGTACGCAACCCGGAAACCGTGCTGCTGGCGTTATACGCCATCTTATAAGTTTCTGCTGCTGAACCGGGAAAGATCACCAGTTGACCTTTTCCATCGAGTTTATTTCTTCCCCGTTTACTGGCCAGGTATTGGTAATGTTCGTTAAAGAAACGCAGACAGCTTTCAATAAGTGGAATGTATTCTTTTATGTTGTTACCGTTATACCGTTCTGTTTCCAGGATCATTAAACAAAACTCCAGCGCGGTATCCCATTCGTATTCCAGCCAGGCATTGTATTCAACACCCTTGTCAAAATCGGCGGGACGCTTCCAACCCCATTCGGTACAATTGGGTAAGCCAAAATTTTCAATCTGCTCCGGGAAGCAGGCGCCCCCATGATGCCAGTAGGTTTCACTCCGCAATTCAGCCGTATGTAATATGCGCAGGTAAAAATCAAACTGGGGTTTCATTAAATCGTAATCGCCGCTTTTCAAGAGGGGAAAGTAAACCAGCCGCTGGTTCTGCGCGGTGTGAATACCACCGCCCCAATTGCGGAAATCGGGTGTAAAGCGCAAGCTGCTATCTGTTGCTGATGGATCGTACGTGAATAAACCGCCATTGAATTTGGTAGGATAATGTCCCATGGCGTTGCAACCAAGCATATACCTAAACAATTGGTAATTGCGACCGGTTTGCCAGAGCACAGAACCGGTATCAGGCCGATTGGGTTGTAAAAAAACAAAACTTCGTTGCCAGTATTGGTTCCACCAGTTGCGGGTTTGCTGCCCCGCAGTTGCTGAACTTTTAGCAGCATCTGAACTAACGGTTTGCAACCCGGCTAACCAGGCTTCAGCAGAAGTGGTTTGCGCCGTATGCAATAAAACGGTAATGTGATGGTCGCGACTGGCTTTTTTGCTCTGCAGTTTCCAGCCCTTGAAATCGGTATCCATATAAATGCCGGTGTAGGTGCCCGCCGGTTGCAGGTTGTTACCCTGTAACGAACCGCCAAACGTTAGATTGGCAAGAGGGTTGTATAACTGGTCTTTTACCGCTTCCAGCCCCTGTTGTTTTACCGTTATATCAAAAACGTTGGGTATATCAGCACGATTGCGGTGATAAAACAGCACGGCGTTGTCCTTGAAATCAATATTATCTTTATAAGTAATTACTTCAGCGGGCGGGGCCCATTTGTAGGAATTGGCGTTATTGGCTTTGCCGGTGAGGGTGCGGTTGGTATACCGCCAGCTTTCATAACTCACTTCAGTCTTCACCGCTTCATTGCCCGTAACATCGATATGGATCACGGGACGAAACACATCCACCCAGATCTTTATGGTCGTTTGCAGCTTGTTGTTCCGGCCTTCTATTTGAACATAACCTTCCGCTAATTTCAATTCCTGTTTAAAGGATTCACCCTCAAAAGCGTTCGGTGTACATTTGACGCGTATTCTGCCTTCTTTTAATAAGGCATTGTTTTCGTCGAAGCAACCACTTTTACCCATGTACACCAACAGGTCGCCTTTTTCAACCCAAACGTTCAGTCCGATATCACCGCCGCCACAGGGCATGGATTCGCCTGCATTTCTACTTTGTGAATTCCAGATAATATTGTAAGTTGGTAATACAGACTGTGCCGGTAAAACCAGCGGCAACAGGTTACAAACGATAATTCCTGTTATAAAAAGAATTGCTTTTTTATTCATGGGCTGATGTACGATTCGAAGTTCCCGGGTGTGGAAAATTATCAGATCACACCGGGAATCAGCGAATGTAAGTATCTTGCCGTAAATTCTATTGTTATACCATATGAATGCGAAAAATAAAGAGGGTTCCCACAAAAACATCTGGTATGGAATTGGTCGCCAGCGCATAGAGATCCCGAAAACGGTGCTGAAGCAAAAAGTACTAACCAACGCCTTGTTGAATCAGTTGTACGTTTGCAGCCTGGGATATTATCCGAATGCTCGTGGTCACTATACCTACCGGAAGAAAGGGTTACCGGAAAACTTTTTATTTTATTGTGTCGATGGCGCTGGCTGGTATCAGATAGGAGATAAGAAATCAGAGGTAGGGCCGAACCAGTTTTTTATTTTACCACAGAACGTTGAACATGCTTATGGCAGCACAGATGATAATCCCTGGAGTATTTACTGGATCCATTTCGGGGGGGATTCATTACCACAAATGAATTCGCTGCAGGCCGTTCAAAAACATTTCAAACCATTTTACATCAAGAGCAGCAGTGAGATCCAGATCATGTTCTCCCGAATGTACAAAGCGCTGGAGTTAGGGTATAGTACCGATAACCTCATTTTCGCCAATTTATGTTTGCCGCATTTCCTGAGCCTGTTTATTTATAATTCGAAGCATACAACAGTTAGTCCTAACGATAAACTGGATGTGGTTGACAGCGCCATCCTGTATATGCAAGAGCATATCAATGAAAATATTTCCCTGCAGGACCTGAGCAGTCATTATAATTATTCGGCTTCCCGTTTCTCCAGTTTGTTCAAACAAAAGACCGGCTATGCACCCATCGATTATTTCATTCAGATGAAAATGCAAAAGGCCAGTCAGCAGCTCGACTTTAGCACCAACTCCGTAAAAGATATTGCCTTAAGTATGGGTTTCGATGATCCGTATTATTTTTCGAAACGCTTTCGTAAGATCATTGGTTTATCTCCGAAACAGTATCGTTCGCAGAAAAAGGATTAAGTTAACAAGTTGACGTGTTAACTGGTTAACTCGTCAACTCGTCAACTGGTCAACTCTTTATTTCGCTCCAAATTTATAGGCTATACCTACATTAATTTCCCGCGGATCACCCAGGTTATAACTCAGCGTACTGCCCGATTTGCTGGCATAAGTTGAATAATACTTATTAGTAGCGTTCATGGCATTCACCCAAACTTCAAAAGCATGAATGGTATAGCCGGCGCGCAGATTCAGCAGATCATACCCGCTATATTTTTTTGTATTGGCATTATCCATGAAATAAGACCCGATGTGCTGCCATTCGGCGCCCACCCGTAAGCCTTTTGCAAAAACAGGTTTATAGGTTACTTCAGCGTTACCAATAAACCGCGGGCCTCCGGCCAGCTGGTTATGGTTGTAGGCCACTCCCTTTTCAACATAATCACCAAAGGTGTGTTTGCTGTTGGCCGCGCTGAACCGGACAGACAACTCATTCACGGGGCGCCAGGTGATGCCATATTCAATACCCGTATGTTTTGTTTTGCCGGCGTTCTGGTTTTCGGTAGAACCGTCAGGGTTCTTTACACTGATGATCTCATTGGTGCCGTTTAACAGGTACCAGCTCCAGTCGGCATACAACTTATTTTTAAGCAGGGAGAACCAGCCGCCTACTTCATAATTATAAAATGTCTGTGAGCCAAGAAAGGGCACTTTTACTCCTACGTACAGATCGCTGATCTGTGGCGGTACAAAACCCTCGCTGTAATTGGCGTACAAACCCAGGCCTTTGTAATTATACGTAGCACCTATTTTTGGCGAGAAGCGGTTGAAACTGTTTTTGGTAGAAGGCGACCCCGTGTATGCAGAAGGCGGCAATGCATTTTCGAAATTATAGTGATAGAAATCGTACCGAAGGGCTGCGGTCACCTTCAACCCCTTTGCCAGTTCTGCTTCGTAATGTAAATACGAAGCCAGGTTATTGATGCCTACTGAATATTGGCTCAATACGGAATCTGTGTTGGTATAGCTGATATAATACCCCCGGTTGTCGCGTTGAATGTTGATGAAGTGGGCGACATAGGCAGAGGGACTGTTATCTACAGTAATACCTGCGATCAGTTTACTGTTCAGGAAATTGAACGATTGCTGGTGTTGGGCCATCACCATATACGTGTTGAAGGAGCTGTTATTGATCTCTCCATAAGCCATCATTGGATCGGTTGCATTCTTCACGCGGTAGGATGGGTTTTGTTGTACCGAGTTGTCCCGGTATACGAAAGATACCTGCGTAGTGCTGTTGTCATTCCATTGATGGAAGAGCTGCGATTTATAGCGAAGGGCAGGCACTTTGCGATACGTGAATGTCTGCGGCGTGCTGTAGTCTTTATTGGCGAAATGCACGCTGTCGAGAGATCCCAGCATATCACTGAAATAATTTACATACGTGATATCGTTCACCCATTTTGTTTTTTCACTGATGGCATAATCACCACGAACAGTGATGCCGATTTTATGAAAATCGCTGTGATCAATAGGGCCGTTGTGCCGGTCGGCATAATAACCGCTGATCAGCAACCCAAATTTTCCAAACGTATTGCCCACCTGAACATCCGTTCTTTTATAGCCGGTGTTGGTGATCTGTGCGCTGACCTTGCCGGTGAGTAAGGCAGGCGGCGCCTGGGTGATGATATTTACTGCGCCACCAATGGCTTCAGCGCCATATAGTGAAGAAGAAGGCCCTTTAATAACCTCTATCTGGCGGGCTGCAGGCAGGTTCATTTCCAGTAACGCATTGTGGTTGTAAACACCCGTGGTGCGAATGGGAATGCCGTCTTCCAGGTACAGAAACAGGCTCTTGGTGGTCATTGGTTGGCGAATGCTCATTTCATGCTGCTCATTACCGAGGTTCACCATGTTCACGCCGCTTACTTTATTCACCAGTTGATCGATGCGGGTGGCCTTGGTGTCTTCCATCGTTTGTTTGCTGATGGTGGTAATGGCTACAGGCGCTTCGCTGCGTTTTTGAGCGGTTCTGCTGGCGCTGACCACTATTTCCTGTAAGCTGTTATTGTTACTTTGTAAGTTTACCAGTAATATACTTTCTGTGCCTGCCTGGATGGTTACAGGCTGGTATCCCAATGAAGAAATAATGAGTTCGTTCGCGGTATCTGCCATTGGCAGGGTGAATTCTCCATTCGTATTGGTAATAGTTCCTTTATTGCTTTGTTTGATCTGTACAGAAGCCCGGGCTATCGGTTCGTGCGTAATGGCGTCTATCACTTTGCCGGTGCAGTTTGTTTGCGAATAGGAGCGGAGCCCGGTCAATACGATCAGTAAAGCAGTTGCCCATTTTATAAAGCGTCTCATGGTCATAGCGTATTGCACATGCAGTAGCCAATTCAGGCAATACAAAGCCTGCTTGCTTTCGCATGCTAAGGTTGAAGTGGAATTATTCGTTGGAACAGGTTTATTACATTACATACTGTAAATAGCATGCCTTCAGGGACATACCTACAGCAGGTAAGAAACAAATAAAAATGAAAATGATTGAGATGTGTGGAGTAGCGATTACACTTGTGGCGGATGGAAAACTGCGTCTATTGCCCTTTGTGAGATGGGATCGGTATACCGCGATACATGTACCGGTTTTTCGTTGATTACAAGGTAGTGCGTTTCAACTTTCTTTTCACTAAATAATACTACCTCGAATTTCAGGCTTGAACCACCATTGAGTGGGATGTCCTGCGATTTTTCCTCTTTGTTCAGCTGTTTGGTCAAATAACATTTACCATGACAGCAGCTTCTGGGTTTGTTGCGGTTCTGGCACAAACTGGCCGCAATAGCCTTTTGATTGACCTTGAAATTCAGGACGATAAGGCTTTTGCTGAAGGTTTGCCCCAGCATGCCTATCAGGAACACTATCGTCCACCATTTATTCAAGTCTTCAAATTTCAGGCAAAGATATCAGGTTAACGAATAAACTGCATGAAAATTATCAGTTTATCAGTTGACTTTTGTCATATTATACTTGCTTTGTCTTTGCTACTGTTTTTCTACTAGTAAGAAGCAGGGCAAACGGCCCTCCTACGCTAAAGCTTCGGCGGGCGAAGCAGAGGGCAGAGACGTGAAACGTGAAAGGACTCGCGACAGGGAAATATTCCTCACTGTTTTCATCTCTCACTTGTTTCATCTTTTCCTCCTTTATCAACTGTATCAACCTTTTCAACCCTATCAACCCTCTACTTTATTTCCCTAAGCTTCTTCTTTCTTATTAACTTGTCAACTTGTTAACTTGTCAACTCGTCAACTGATCAACTGGTCAACCTGCTCCCGGTTAAACTATAGCCTTTTTACAAAAAAATTGCTATTTCAAAAAAAACTCTACCTTTACCCCACTTTAGGGGTGTCCATACATCGGACTGAGATAATACCCTTTGAACCTGATGCAGTTCGTACTGCCGAAGGGAAAAGTGAAAGTCTTCTTTTATTTTCATTTCTTTCATTTCTCTTTTGCTGCATGTTCATTCCCTGAAGTGATAAAAAAACGTAGGTATGAACATTCTTATCAATCAACAATCCAGGGATATTCCTGACCAATGTTCGTTGGAGCAATTGCTCATCCAGGTATTAGGCATACCGGTTGCCGGTTTGGCAGTAGCGGTTCATGAAACCGTTATTCCCAGCACCGATTGGCCGGCTTATATTTTACAGCCAGCTGATAAAGTCATGCTGATCCGGGCTACACAGGGAGGGTAGCCGGTTACCAGTTACCGGTTACCCCTATCGCGGCAATTGGCGCGCACCAGTATTGCCGATTCAATCGCCAGCTGGCTGACCGATTGCCGACTTTCGATTCACGAATTCACCATTCACCAAAAAATATTATAATGAAGAAGGAAGCTATTCCAAGTCAACAAAAAATAACTACAGCGCCTTTTCCGGGATCGAAAAAGATATATGTAAAAGGACAACTGCATAAAGATGTAGCGGTTGCCATGCGTGAGATCTCACTCACCGACACCCAACTTCATGGTAAAAAAGGCGCTACCGAAAAGAACGCTTCTGTTACTGTATATGATACCAGCGGGCCGTATACCGATCCAAATCTAATCATCGATGTAAAGAAGGGCTTGTCGCCCCTGCGTGAAAAATGGATCATCGATCGCCAGGATACCGAACAATTGCAACAGGTATCTTCTTCGTATGGTCTTGATCGATTGAATAATGAAAAGCTGGATGCCTTCCGCTTTGAACACCTGAGAAAACCGCGGCGCGCCAAAAGCGGCTATAACGTCAGCCAATTGCATTATGCCCGTAAAGGTATCATTACGCCGGAGATGGAATACATCGCCATTCGCGAGAACCAGCGGTTCGATCAGTTAAAAGAACAACTGAATGGCACCTATGCCATGCTGGCGCAGCAACATACGGGGCATAGCTTTGGCGCCAATACCCCAAAAAGTTATATCACCCCGGAATTTGTTCGGGATGAAATCGCAGCCGGTCGCGCCATTATTCCCAGCAATATCAATCACCCTGAAAGTGAACCCATGATCATCGGGCGCAATTTCCTGGTGAAGATCAATGCCAATATCGGTAACTCGGCAGTAACCTCCAGCATTGAAGAAGAAGTGGAGAAAGCCGTATGGGCCTGTCGCTGGGGCGCCGATACCATCATGGACCTATCAACCGGTAAAAATATTCATGAAACGCGGGAGTGGATCATTCGTAACTCACCCGTACCCATTGGTACCGTGCCTATTTACCAGGCTTTGGAAAAAGTAAATGGAAAAGCCGAAGAACTGACCTGGGAACTGTTTCGGGATACCCTGATAGAGCAGGCGGAGCAGGGCGTTGATTATTTCACCATACATGCAGGTGTGCTGTTGCGTTATATTCCATTAACCGCCAAACGCATTACGGGGATTGTATCCCGCGGTGGCAGCATCATGGCCAAATGGTGTCTGGCGCATCACAAAGAAAGTTTTCTGTATACCCATTTTGAAGAGATCTGCGAGATCATGAAAGCATATGATGTGGCATTCTCCCTGGGCGATGGATTGCGTCCCGGAAGTTTGGCCGATGCCAATGATGCTGCGCAATTTGCTGAGTTGGAAACATTGGGTGAGCTTACGGACATTGCCTGGAAGCATGATGTGCAAACCATGATCGAAGGACCGGGTCACGTGCCCATGCACATGATCAAGGAGAATATGGATAAACAACTGAAGCATTGTAAAGAAGCGCCTTTTTATACCCTCGGGCCGTTGACCACTGATATTGCGCCCGGCTACGATCATATCACTTCTGCCATTGGCGCAGCCATGATCGGTTGGTTTGGTACCGCCATGCTATGTTATGTAACGCCCAAAGAACACCTGGGTTTACCCAACAAAAAAGATGTAAAGGATGGCGTGATCACCTATAAGATCGCAGCCCATGCAGCCGATCTGGCGAAGGGACATCCCGGCGCGCAATACCGCGATAATGCATTGAGCAAAGCGCGTTTTGAATTCCGTTGGGAAGATCAGTTCAACCTTTCTCTCGATCCTGATACGGCTCGCGAGTTTCATGATGAAACCCTGCCGGCCGATGGCGCTAAAGTGGCGCATTTCTGTTCCATGTGTGGACCGAACTTCTGCTCCATGAAAATTACGCAGGATGTTCGCGAGTATGCAGCCGAAAATAATTTGCAGGATGGGGATGCCATACAGAAGGGGATGGAGGAGAAGTCGAAAGAATTTGCAGAGAAAGGAAGTCAATTGTACCTGTAATGTTTAAGCTGGTTGTTATATCAAGTGCTACTGCAGTGCCAAACGAAGCGGCCATCATTCAGCAATTATTTGCCGAAGGGTTGGACGTGTTTCATTTGCGCAAGCCGGAAGCTGATGAACAAGCAGTGCGGCAATTGATAGAAGCCATTCCGGCTGAATATCATAACCGGATTGCCTTACACGGCTTCTTTCATTTGATGTCGGCATTTAACATCCATCGCTGGCATTACAGGGAAGAAAACAGGCAGTCAACATCTAAAGAAGAGATGACGCAATTGAAAAACAAAGGCTACACGTTAAGCACTTCGGTGCATGACCTGCCAACATTACAAAGGTTGACATCGCTTTTTTCCTATGCCTTTTTTTCGCCGGTATTCGACAGTATTTCCAAACAGCAATACAAGGGTGTAGCCGATGTTGATTTTTATTTGAAGGATGAACAGAAGCCCATATCAGTAATAGCGCTGGGTGGCGTGGATGCCGGGAATATCCGATCAGCCATGTCTATGAATTTTGATGGAGCGGCATTGTTGGGCGCCATCTGGAAAGAACCGGCAAACGCCGTTGAAAATTATAAACTATGCAAACACCACGTCCTAACGTTTTGACCATAGCGGGTTTCGACCCCAGCGGCGGCGCAGGGGTGCTGGCCGATTGCAAAACTTTTGAACAACACGCGGTTTATGGCTTTGGGGTTTGTTCCGCCTTAACGGTTCAAACCGATGACAGCTTTTTAAATATTCACTGGCTATCAGCAGAGCGGATCATTGAGCAATTGCAACCGCTGATGAACAAATTTGTAATATCAGCCTGTAAGATCGGGATCATCGATTCGCTGGAAACCCTGCTGGAGGTGCTCGTGTTCTTAAAAGAAAGCAATCCAGCCATACAAATTGTATGGGACCCGGTTTTAAAAGCCAGCGCCGGGTACGATTTTCATGCAGTGGATACCTTTCACAGCCTGGATGCGGTATTAGCCGGGGTAACCCTTGTTACGCCCAACTACAGTGAACTGCAACAACTGCAGTCCATTACCGGTGAAGCGTTGATAAAAAATGACCGGGCTGTGTTTTGTTCTGTACTCTTAAAAGGCGGGCACAGGCCGGATGCATTGGGTGTTGATACTTTGTATGAAGCCGCCGGATATACAACAATAGAGGCAGGTGTTTCAACCGTATTTCCCAAACACGGATCGGGTTGTGTACTGTCGGCCGCCATTACCGCCCGGCTGGCGCAAGGTGCAACGCTGCCCGAGGCATGCCGCGGTGCGAAACAGTATATAGAATCATTTTTAAACAGCAACCAGTCATTACTGGGATATCATACAACATGTTAGAACGGGTATATTTTATTTCACAGCAAACTGCGACAAAAACGCATGTAACGGCCATCGAAGAAGCGCTGGACGCCGGTTGTAAACTGGTACAATTGCGTGTAAAGAACCAACCTGAAACGGTAGTGCTGGAACTGGCAAAGGCCGTAAAAACCTTGTGCGACCGGCACAACGCCAAACTGATCATTAATGATTTTCCGCAGGTGGCCAGGTCGGTAAATGCCTGGGGCGTACATGTAGGTTTGCAGGATATGGCTGTACGGGATGTTCGGGCCATTGTAGGCAGAGACATGATCGTTGGCGGCACTGCCAATACCTTTGAACATATTCAACAGCGGATACTGGAAGGCGTTGATTATGTGGGGTTAGGGCCTTTCCGTTTTACGACCACCAAAGAAAAATTAAGCCCGGTGCTGGGCCTCGAAGGCTATCAACGCATTATGGATCAAATGCGCGCAGCAGCGTTCTATACACCTATTGTGGCTATTGGTGGCATTCTGCCTGATGATGTGCCTGGGTTAAGAGATGCCGGAGTATATGGTGTTGCTGTTTCGGGTGCCATTTCCAATACTGTTGATAGAGAAGCAGCCGTGAAAAAGATTAATGGTTTGTATAGTTTTTAAGATTATCAAAAACGAAACACTATGTTAACGATAGCGAATAAAACATTCAAGTCCCGTCTTTTTACCGGAACGGGAAAATTCAGTTCAACCGAAGCAATGGAAGATGCGTTGCTGGCATCCGGTTCAGAACTGGTAACGGTAGCGTTGAAACGGGTTGATATGAACAATCCGCAGGATGATATTTTACGTCACCTGCAACATGAACACATCAACCTGCTGCCCAATACCTCGGGCGTGCGTACAGCCAAAGAAGCCATCTTTGCCGCGCAACTGGCGCGCGAGGCGTTGCAAACCAACTGGCTGAAGCTGGAAATACATCCCGATCCCAAATACCTGATGCCCGACCCGGTTGAAACCTTACGGGCAACCGAAGAACTGGTAAAAATGGGTTTTGTGGTGTTGCCATATATTCATGCCGATCCGGTTTTATGTAAACGTCTGGAAGAAGCCGGGGCTGCCGCCGTAATGCCGCTTGGTTCACCCATTGGCAGCAACAAAGGCTTAAAAACAATTGATTTTTTAGAGATCATTATAGAACAAAGCAAGGTGCCGGTAGTAGTAGATGCGGGTATCGGTTCACCCTCAGATGCAGCCAAAGCATTGGAGATTGGCGCCGATGCAGTATTAGTAAACACGGCTATTGCAGTGGCCGGTCAACCGGTGCAAATGGCCACCGCTTTTAAAATGGCTGTAGAAGCAGGCAGAATAGCCTACGAAGCACGACTGGCCAAACCATTGAACACCGCTATTGCAAGTAGTCCTTTAACGGCGTTTTTAGATGAAACGTCTATGGCAAAATTTTCATTATGACATACAGGGCAATGAAAATTTTGCCATAGCCTGTCCCGACTTGTCGGGAGTAAGTTCCATCTGGCCAAAACACAATTGATATTTACAGATAAATACCATGGATAGTTTTATCGACATCTTCAATCAATACAACTGGGACGAGGTGAAGCAGCGTATTTACAGCAAAACAACTGCTGATGTGGAGGCTGCCCTGGGCAGACAAAGCAGAACGCTGGATGATTTTATGGCGCTGATCTCGCCCGCTGCTGCTCCTTACCTGGAACCCATGGCGCGGTTGAGCCAACAACTCACCCAGCAACGTTTTGGG
>NZ_JBJMLX010000360.1:0-4127 GCF_045805085.1 Niastella sp. | reverse complement strand
TCGAAAAAGTAGAAGTGTTGAAAGGAAGCGCCGCCATCCTGTACGGACAGGTAGCGCCCGGTGGTGTGGTGAATATGGTTACCAAACAGCCTAAATTCAACTTTGGCGGCGAAGTATCCATGGGTATCGGCAGCTATGATCTATACAAACCGGCTTTCGACATTTACGGACCCATTTCAAAATCCATAGCTTATCGCGTTAATGGTACGTATGTAAAGGCCAACAGTTTCCGCGACCAGGTAAGTTCCGAACGGTATTATGTAAATCCTTCCTTGTTGTTCAAACTGGGCAAACGTACCCAGGTGGTGGCCGAAGGCGATTACCTGAAAGATAATTTCACACCCGATTTTGGTATTGGTACGCTCGGTGGTAAGAACATTCCCAATGTAAAGCGTTCCAGTTTTTTTGGTACGCCCTGGCAGTACAATAAAACGAAACAAACCACTACTACACTTACCATAAAACACCAGCTTTCAAATAACTGGAATCTCAATGCCTCCTTTTCTTACCAGGATTACAAAAGAGATTATTTTGCAGTAGAAAGGATCCAGGCCGATTCTACCGGAAAATGGGGCCGCCCGCTGGGCCGGATAAATACCAATGAAAAATTTTATGCAGGCCAGGTAAACCTGATCGGTAAATTCAATACCGCCTCGCTGGAGCATAACCTGCTGGCGGGTCTGGATGCCGATCGTTCCGTAACTACCGATTACAACTATACCTTTCCGGCCATGAATGGTTTTGCTTCCGGCATTTACGATACCATCAACATTCTTGACCAGTTAAAATATAACGCGCGTACAGATCTGCCGCTGGTTACTACTATCAGAAAAAGAATAGCGCCTATCAATCGTATGGGCGTTTATGTGCAGGACCTGATTAAACTGTCGCCTAAATTTAATTTACTGGCAGGCATCCGGTTCGCTTATGTTGAAACACGGGGTATTGACTCAATAAACCTGCTCAACGATACTAAAGTAACCGGAGTTACCCGGTACGATCATGCATTCTCTCCACGTTTTGGACTGGTATATAAACCAGTGAATACAACAGCTGTTTTTGTAAGTTATTCCAATTCATTTACCAATAATACCGGCAGCGACCTGGATGGCAAAGCCTTAAAGCCTTCCATTATTGATCAGTATGAAGTGGGGGTTAAAAATAATTTCCTGAACGACCGGTTATCGGTTAATGTTACCCTTTACCGTATTAAGAACAACAACCTGGCGCAAACAGCTCCTTACCTGAAAGATGGCACGCCCAATAATAACACCAATTACAAAATGATGAGCGGCGAAACCACCAGTGATGGTGTGGAAGTAGACCTGGCCGCCTCACCCATCCGGGGTTTGAACATAACCGCCGGTTACAGCTATAACTACATGCGGTATACCAAAACCGACACCAGTGTAGGCAGCTTTAAAACCGGGGAGCGGCTGGTTAACAACCCTGGCCATACAGCCAACGGAAGCATCTTTTACAGTTTTGCTGGCCGCCTCGAAGGGTTTAAAATAGGCACCACCATCGTGTATCTCGGCGACCGCTTTGCCGGCTGGAATACTGATGTGTTAAAAACCGGCCCGGTTACTTACCGCGACCGCCTGATTGCTGTAAGCGGCTATACAACAGTAGATGTGTCGGCCGGTTACACGTTCAGAAAGAAGATCTCTTTACTGGCCAAGGTGTCGAACCTAACCAATACCTACAACGTAAATGTGCATGAAAACTATAGCGTGAACCCCATACCGCCTACGCAGTTCACCGCTACAGTAAGTTATAAGTTTTGATTTTCAGGAGGTCAAGTATAAAGTAAAGTCCTTCCCAATGTATTGGGAAGGACTTTTTTATTACACTAACTTTCGGGGTAATAAATAGATATCCCGGAGATATCCCCGATATAACTCCGATTTATCCCGTATATATCCCGCCTCTTTTTAAAGGACAAAATATCTCCGGTTTAGTACAAAGTCATATCTGTGTTGTTTCTATAATATAGCTATTTAACCACTCTTTCAAATAACCATCATTAAATCATCTGTTATGGCTAAACTAGAAGGCAACCTCCAGATTACAGGCTCTTTGGACAACCTGAGCTTTTATAAAATGCGCGGGTCAGACAAGATCATTGTGCGTAGAAAAGGCGGCCCAAGCAGTAAGCAGGTAAAACAATCGCCGAATTTTGAAAATACCCGCCGCAATAACAGAGAGTTTGGCGGACGGGCGGCAGCAGCCGCGTATATTAAACGCTTACTAAATCCGTTGCGGTTTCTGGCTGATTATAATATCACCGGTCCGCTCAATGCCTTACTAAAACCCATTCAAAAAATGGACACCAGCAACAACTGGGGACAGCGCAACATCATCATTTCGAAAAATGCGCGGTTACTGCAAGGGTTCTCCATCAATCGCCGCTACCAGTTAGATTCAATCTTACGTACACCTGTCTTGTATGCCTTACAAAACCAACAGGTCATAATTGATATCCCTGATTTATTACCCGCACTAAACTTTATTGCACCGGGTAATTATCCCTGGTACAAGTTTATTGCAACAGCCGGTCTGATACCCGATATCTATTACCGGGATGCTATTTGGGGATATCAACCCAAAGGCGAATATAATTATGGGCCTTCTACTGGTAGCACAGACTGGTTACCCGTGAATGCGCGTGGGGCGGCTTCCAAAATCACTATTGACGACTTACCCGAAATGAAACCCGACGACCATAGTATTATGATAGCAATAGGAATTTCCTTTGGCACCATGCAAGGCAATGAAATACGGCCGGTAAAATATGTTGGTGCGGGGAAGGTAATTGGGATGGAGTGATTATTTGCGTATCATTGACAAATGTTTGACTTCCGACTAAAAGTATTTTACACTGTTGCGCGCAGATTGAATTTCACCAAGGCGGCGTCAGCGTTGTTTATTACGCAACCCGCCGTAACCAAACATATTCACGAAATTGAGGCTTACTATAAAATCCAGTTGTTTGAGCGGAACGGTACCCGCATAAAGTTAACACCGGCCGGCGCCGTTCTGCTTGAACATACGGAACAGCTTTTTACCATTTACCGCAATATCGAGTTTGACCTGGCTGCCATGAATGAACATGTACAGGGCAGTATTCGGATAGGCGCCAGTACAACCGTGGCGCAGTATGTTTTGCCTAAATACCTCGCATCCTTTAAACAAAAATTCCCCGATATAAACATTGCGTTAACGGCCAGCAATACCGAGCAAATTGAAAATACCCTTACCGCGAATAAGATTGATCTTGGCATTATAGAAGGGCAATCAAAACGGCCACAATTAAAGTATACCAGCTTTCTGAAAGATGAAATGGTGCTGTGCACCCGTACAGGCAATCCCGCCATTAAAAAACAAACCATTCCCCTGTCAGCATTGAAGGAACTGCCCTTACTGATGAGGGAGCAAGGCTCAGGTTCGCAGGAAGTGATAGCTGCTGCGTTAAAGAAAGCAGGGATCAGGGTTGCTCAATTAAATATCGAGATGGTGTTGGAAAGTACGGAAAGCATAAAGTCGTACCTCGGTAGTTCTGATAGTTTTGCGTTTTTATCGGTCCATTCTATCCTGAAAGAATTAAAGAGCAATGAGCTTACCATCATCGATATAAAAGAACTGGCTATCGAGCGGTATTTTTATTTTGTAAAACAACAGGGTGATAACCAGCCCCTGAATGAGCTGTTTATGAAATTCATCAGCTCTAATAACTTCAAGTTATAGCAGATTAAATCTGGTCATTTCATTGCCGGTTGATAGTTGTTGACCTTTGGGTAATGGAAACGGACAATGTTACCCCGAAAAGCAAAAGAACTTTTTTAGACAAGAGCATCACCACCCGGGAACTGATCTTTTTACTGGCCCTGGTATTTTGTGTGTCCCCGCTTATTTCTCCGCCAGAGGCGTTGTTACTGGGATTGGTAATCGCTCAGTTTATCGGCCACCCTTACCTGCATTTAAACCACAAAGCTACGCATATTTTGCTACAGGCATCTGTGGTGGGACTGGGTTTTAATATGAATGTAACCACGGCCTTACAGGCCGGGAAAACCGGCCTGTGGCTTACTGTAGCGTCTATATTTGGTACGTTGATACTTGGAACT
>NZ_JBJMLX010000359.1:0-12364 GCF_045805085.1 Niastella sp. | reverse complement strand
GGGCGTCGAATAGATTCCAATCTTCAGTCCCTTGCTGTGGACGTAATCGGCGAGCGCCTTCATGTCCGGAAATTTGCTGTTCGTGTGGGGGAATATGCCGATTCTTTGCAAAAAGCGGGTGGCCTGTCGTTGTCGAAAGTGGATGAATATAACCTGCGTAGTTTACTCATGAACAATTCCGAATGGGTAACCGGTACCGATACCAGTGATTTTAATAGTAAAAAGAGTTTGTGGAATGTATTTTATAAAACAAAGGCCAATTTACTGGAGGTTAATGTAAAGGATTTTTTCTTTGTTGTTAATCCTGTATTTCAGCAAACGTTCTCAGTTGAAAGCGGCGATAAATCTCCTGATAAACTTTTCCTTACTTCAAAAGGATTATCGGTACGGGGGATGATCTCCAAAAGACTGGGCTTTTCTGTTTATATGACCGATAACCAGGAGCGGGCACCGCTTTTTGTACAGGAAAGGGTACATGCGTTCGATGCAGTACCGGGTAACGGTTTCTATAAAACGTATAAGAAAACCGGCAATGATTACCTGGATGCCCGTGGGTCGATCAATTTCACCGCCCTCAAATACCTGGATTTTCAATTTGGCTATGATAAAAACTTTATCGGTAATGGCTATCGCAGTTTATTCCTGAGCGACTTTGGCAATAGTTACCTGTTCCTGAAGATCAACACCCGCATCTGGAAGTTCAACTATATGAACCTGTTCACTGAGTTAGTGCCACAAACTGTGAATATCAGCTCCGGTAACAAACTGCTCGATAAGAAATATGCCGCCATGCATCATTTGAGTATGGACGTTACCAAATGGTTGAATATCGGCGTTTTTGAATCAGTGATCTTTGGCCGAAAGAATCATTTTGAATTCAGCTATTTGAATCCCGTGATATTTTTGCGACTGGCCGAGCAGGAGAATGGCAGCCCCGACAATGCCTTTGTGGGCATCGATTTAAAGGCCAATATAGCCAGGCGTTTACAGTTGTATGGTCAGTTGTTGCTCGATGAATTGGTAACGAAGGAATTAAAGGCCGGCAATGGCTGGTGGGCCAATAAGTTTGGCATACAGGCCGGCGGTAAATACATCAATGCTTTTGGGGTGAAGAACCTCGATCTGCAGGGCGAGATCAACCTTACCCGTCCGTTTACTTATAGCCACTTCGATAGCCTGGCTAATTATACCCATTATAACCAACCGCTGGCGCATCCTTTGGGCGCTAATTTCGTGGAAGCGATTGGTATCATAAGATATCAGCCGCATCCCAAATGGACAACCAGCGCCCGCCTGATCGTTTGGAAACAGGGTACCGATACGCTTAATAGCAATGTGGGCTCCAATATATTTATACCCAATACAGACCGCCCTTCAGGTGATTATGGTTACAAATTACCTAATGGACCACAAGCCACCGGGGTAAATGCGCAGGTACTGGTATCGTATGAAGTGAAGGAAAATCTGTTCCTCGAGGGGTCGGCATTGATCAGGAATTATAAATCAGGGGTGCCTGAAATAAACAACCGGAACGTATCGGTATTTACAGCCGGTGTACGGTGGAATATGTTTAGAAGGGAATACGATTATTAAAAATATGACAGCTTACTATAATAAAAGGCAGGCGGCATAATTGCCACCTGCTTTTTTTATCGGTGATACACCGACCGGGTTTAAAGGGTATCACCGGGAACCACCTTTTTAACAGACCTGTTTACTAATCAGAACCCCGTTTATGTTTCCTTTTCCTTTTGGACAAGTAGTTGTAAACCGGGTGCTAAACTATTACCAGGAAAGGGATATTCATATCGCTTGTATGTAAACGACGAAATTTTGTATGTAAATGAGCCCGGGACGGGGGTGGGGATAGGGCCTTACCTGAAATCGAATTGTTTCATGAACTCTTCCTTATAATTTCTTCCTATGGGCAGGTGCTGCTGGTTCACTTCTACTTCCTGTTCGTTAAAGGACTGTATAGCGTTGATGTTTACCGCATAGGAGCGGTGTATGCGCACCAGCGACTTGTAATTGATCTTTTCCAGCAACTGGTTCAGGGATAAACGCAGTAAGAATTTCTTATCGGCGGCGATAATGGAAGTGTAATTGTTGTCTGCTTCAATATACAACAGCTCGCTGAGCTTTAATTTTACAAAGGCATAATTATGTTTCACGAAAATATGATCGTGCATTCTAAGGATCATTTCCTTCTCGGGTGAGCTGGTGCTGCGGCTGCCATCTTTGTCGAGCGGGATGATCTTCCCGGTGGATTGTTGTTCGCGTGAAACGGCAAAATTGTTCACTGCCAGGTCAATGGCTATGCGTACGTTGGTAAGGGTATAAGGTTTTGATAAAAATGCGGCGGGGTGCGTTTGTTTTATCCGTTCAATAGTTAGGGCATCCGTAAAAGCGGTGAGATAAATAATGGGTACGGCTTTTTGTTTCAGTGTCTCTATGGCGGCATCGATGCCGTCTTTTTCCCCGATGATGTTCACATCCATCAAAATAATATCAACCTCATTCTCCGTAAACAATTGTTGCGCTTCTTCTGCATTGTCGGCAATACCCGCAATATTATACCCATCGTGCTCGAGGCCACTGGCCAGGTCAAGCGCCACAATACTTTCATCTTCTACTATCAGGATGTTTACTTTTTCGGCAGGCATTTTAAGCTACTTGTTTTTGGATGGTTATTGTAAACTGCGTACCGGCATTAACAACCAGCGATTGTTGCGCCCGCAGCTGTTTGCAAAGAGCGGTTATCAGCTGTTTACCAAAGGAATTCTTCTTTTGTTTCCATTGCTGTTCGTCAATGCCGGTTCCATTGTCTTTTATGGTGCAAACCAGTTTTGTATCTTCTTCAATGAGTGTAATGTTCAGGGAGGGGCGATGTATGTTGCTATAGGCGTATTTCAGGGCATTGGTCATCAGTTCATTAATGATGAGGCCTATGGGCAATGCCTTGTCAATATCCAGCATTTCTTTTTCCACTGTAATGCGAAGGTCAAAATCATCGCGGTTAAACCCGTATGACGATACCAGCGATTCTGCCAGGTTGGTGAGGTATTCCTTCATGTTCACGGCGGTGAGCGATTCTGTTTTGTACAGGCGTTGATGAATAAAGCTCATGGCCTGTACCCGCTGCTGGCTTTCTTTTAAAACCAGCAGGGCTTCTTCGTCCCGTACCTTATAAGTCTGCAAGCTCAGCAGGCTGCTCACGATCTGCAGGTTGTTCTTTACCCGGTGATGCAGCTCCTTCATCATTACTTCCATTTTTTTTGACTGCCCCGCTATCTGCTGCCGTTGTTTTCTGATGCGATAATACAGCAAAACCATACAGACTGCCAGTAACACAAATAGCAACAGGGCCGAAACCAGGAAAACGATCTGCCTGTTTTTCACAAGGCTGTCTGTATGCAGCCGCCGTATTTCCAATTCTTTTTTGCCGGTCTCGAATTTTGTTTGCAGGGCAACCACTTCATTGGTCTTTGCCACGTTGTTCAGCGAATCGTCGAGTATATCGGCCTGTTTATAATAATAGAGAGCAGAGTCGAACCGGCCGGCATCGGCAAAGGAATAGTACATGGAGTTGTAGGCATTGCGAAGGCGTTCGGGCCTGTTGAGCAACCGGGCTGTTTCAAGCATTTTGCGGGCATATAATAATGACGCTGCCGGTTGTTTCAATTTCGTATAGGCCAGTGAGATATTACCGTAATTGAACGAGAGGCCACTGAGGTTATGTGCATTCTTGTTCAGCTCTTCTGCCTTGAACAGGTATTCAAGGGCCTTTTTATAATCCTTCCAGTACTCGTTGTATACCTGGCTTATATTATTGTACAATTTGCTTACAAGGCCTTTGGCTTTTCCCGATCGCTCAATCATGTCCACTGCCTTTATGTAAGCTGCATAAGCGCTGTCGTAATATTTTTCCTGGCCTTTTAAATTAGCCCGGTCGCGGTACAGGATGCCGCACTCGTTCAGGCAACCAACCATTCCTGCTGTATCGGGTATGCTATAGAACAGGTTGTAGGCATGTTGGCTATACAAAATGCCTTTATTTATATATTCAGGCGTATTGTTATCACCCACCATGTCTTTACAAACCTGTGCCAGATTAAGGTAACTATCGGCTGCCGGGCCCACATCATGCTGTTCTTCATTTATGGATATGCTGTGCAGCAACTTATTAACGGCGGTTGCGTATTCGCCCTGCATTCTGTAATACGCTGCCTGGTGAGCTTCGCCTATTGCTTCGCCCCGGCGATACGAGCGTTTTTTTGCCAGTTGAACAGCCAGCGAGGAATAATAGTTTATGGAATCTTTATTGGTTTGGTAATACGTGTTGGCAAGGCTGTTGAGCAGTTTGACCTTATTGGTATCGTCTTGTTGAACAGCCAACAGTTTTTTGAGACTATCCTGTTTTTTCAGTCGGTCCTGTGCATGTGCAGATGAAAAACCACAGTACACCAACAAAGCAGTTAATATCCGCAGGTATGTTTGGCTACTATTCAGGCAAGAAAGGGTTTATCTACAAATGTAAAAGAAAAACAGCTGTCCTGATCTTATCGGGACAGCTGTTTCGTATATTATTAGAATTATATATATCCTTTTCTTACCCCTCGAATATAAGCGAGAAAACGACCATTCTGGAGTTCAGTTTGTCAATAGAACTGGAATATTTAAGATTTGCGTCGCGGGAATGGATATTGCCAAGCCCGTTACTGATCTTGATCTCAGGTGACAGAATAAATACCGGGAAATAAATATTGAACCCTACACCGGCTTCAACCCCATAATCGAATTTTTTCAGCTTTACCAGGTCTTCTGCTTTGCGGGCGGTTGAATTGGAAGCCAGGTCGTATTCGATCTTGCCACCCCCAAACATGTACACCCTGAAGTTACCGATGCGATCGCTGCGGAACTTAAGATGTAAGGGTAATCCGATCAGGATGCTTTCCACCCGTTTGGTCATAACCGGTGCCTCGTTTTTGTTGGGGTCGGGATATTTTATGTGATAAGTGAGATTCTTATAGGCAAATAATAGCTGAGGGAAGATAGCCCGGAGTTCGAACCGGGGCGACAAACGCAGGGTATGCATACCAGCCAGGCCGAAGCCGCCGGTATTTTCAGGTTCCACCACCATTACGCTGTCATTCGACAGAAATGAAGGATGCTGGCTCACCTGGAACCTGGCACTATTATAAATAAGACCGATGCCCAGATAGTATGTTTTACTATCATGGTCAGGTAGGTTTAACTCATCTCTTAATTGAGCGTTTACCTGTTGTGAGGCGATCAAAAGCAATAGCCCTGCTGCCCATCTGTTTAACTGGCGGTTTTTGAGCCGCAATAAATTGTACATATTCCTAAACTCAGCCGTTTTAGTGTAGTATTCTTAAACCCAACTTGTTGTAAAATATGTAGAAATGTTTCGCCTTCAGGAAATGCTTTAACTGATTGATTTAGATACTTATATGCGTCCTTGTTCTTCGACACCCACTGACCCGCACGGGGTGCAATGATGTTCATGTACAGGTTATACAAACCTTTAAAGCCCTTTTTACTGGGTTTCGAAAATTCAAGGATAACCGCTTTACCGCCTGGTTTTAGTACCCGGTACATTTCAGCCAGCCCTTTTTCAAGGTTTTCGAAATTCCGCACACCAAAAGCCACGGTAATGGCATCAAACGTTTCATTGGGAAAGTTTATTGCCTCACTATCGCCCTTTAACAATTCTATTTGCTTAGATAGCAATAATTTATCAACCTTTTGACGCCCCAAATTGAGCATCCCCTCCGAAATATCTATTCCAACTATCTTTTCGGGGTTCAGGTATTTCGAGGTCATAATGGCCACATCGGCGGTGCCGGTAGCCACATCGAGCACCATACGGGGGTTTATTTCTTTCAATTCGCGGATGGCGCGTTTACGCCAGCTTACATCAATACCGCCCGATAAAAAGCGGTTCAGGAAATCGTATCTGAATGCTATCTGGTCAAACATAGCCGCTACCTGCTCTTTTTTGGTTTGTTGCGACTCGTTGAAGGGCACTATATTATCGTGTGAATATTTCGACATGGGGGGCAAAGATAATTTATCTTGCAGTATGATTATTCAATCTGCCACCTACGTCATCAGCAGTCCTGATTATACCAAATGCCCAAAGCCCGACCGGCCCGAATATGCCTTTATTGGCCGTAGTAATGTGGGTAAGTCGTCGCTGATAAATATGCTGGTTGATAACCAAAAGCTGGCAAAAACATCTTCTGCGCCCGGTAAAACACAATTAATAAATCATTTTGATATAAAAAGTTTGAAAGGCTCCCATCCGGCCTCTTCGCCAGGTGGCGGTGCAGTAAAAACTTACTCCCAGAAAGATGTTACCCCCTGGTATCTGGTTGACTTACCAGGATATGGTTTTGCCAAGGTTTCGCAATCGACGCGCAGGCAATGGGAACAGATGATCGAGAATTACCTGCGCAAACGCGAAAACCTGATCAATGTGTTTGTATTGATAGACAGCCGCCATAGTCCGCAAAAGCTGGACCTTGATTTTGTAGATCAGCTGGGCAAATGGGAAGTGCCTTTTTGTTTGGCCTTTACCAAAGCCGATAAGGAAACACAAAAGACAGTAAGCAAAAATGTAAAGGACTTTTTAGATGCCATGCGTAAAACCTGGCAGTTCTTACCACAGAGTTTTGTAACCAGCGCCGAGAAAAAAATGGGAAGAGATAAAATGCTTCAGTTTATTGAGGACTGCAATAAAGAGGCGGCTAAGGCAGAAAATGAGTAGGTACTTTTTAAGGCGACAATGCCCTGAGTTGTGAAAAGAGTGATATTCACAACCAAACATTAAAAAACCCTCCGTTTACAGCGTGAGGGTTCGTTAATTTACAACCTTGTTGGCACAGCTGCTACTGGCAAAAGCTTCGGGTTTGGCCTTGAAAGCAAACCCCATTCCCAGTATGTAGCCCATGGCTTCCTTCAACGCATCATTACTTTTGAAATGCGGGTTGGTGTTAATGTCCGCATGCACTTCCATGTCTACATTGTACAAATTAAAGAGGGGGCAGAGGTCGTAAGCGATTTCAATACTCTTGGCAACTTCTACCAGCATTCTTTCTTTGATACTGTACTGCTTTCTGGTTTTTTCATTGTGAATGAACATGAATCCACCATGTCCTTCACGAAGGAAAACAATTACGGTAGCAAACTCTGTTTCTACACCCTTTACCTGCGAATCGGTACCGATGCAAACTTTAAGGTGATAGCCCTTTTCAGTTTCGCGTTTGATAGCATTTTCAACGGCATCGATGATTGGCAGTTCAATCGGGTCACCATTAAATTTTCTCCATAACATCATAGTGAAACGGGTTTTCCGAATTTACCGAAAAACCCGCTGTTCACCAAATCATATGATTATTATTGTTTTATTAACTTAAGCGTAGTGGTCTCCATTTCGCCTTGTATCCGAAGGAGTATCAAGCCCTTTTGTGCATTTGTTATATCGATGTTATTTGTTCCGGTAACCATTTTGCCTCGTTGCAATAAACGGCCGGTTCCATCCAGCACCTGGAAGTTGCAGTCCTTGTCAGCATTAGTTATAATTGAGTTAGTTACCACAGTGCTCATCACCTTTACCGAAGCTTTGTTGTCGCCTTTGTCGCTAATGGTAATGGTGTTGGAGTAATATGATTTTTCGTCGGCTGTGGTAATGATCCTGATACGATAAAAAGGTGCGTTATCAGTTAATGGCTTCCATGAAAATGTTTTGGTGCCGGGGCCAACCTGTGCCAGCGCATTGAAGTGAACACCATCTTTTGAATTTTGTATTTCAATGGTTTTTACTGCTTCATCTGTTTCATACACCCAGTTCAGGTTATGCGTGCCTTCAGTTGCTTTGCCCGATAAAACGAACTTGTGTATTGGCAGTGATGTAAGTGGAGAAGCGGCGATGGTATAATAACCCAGGCTTTCGCTTTTTGCAAAGTTTGCATTGGCGGTGCCTTCTACTACCACATAATAAGTACCACTGTTCAGGTTACTGTCGAGACTGGCACTTACAAGAGTAGCAGGATTGTATTGTCCTATGGTGTCTGCTTTGTAATTGAGCAGGCTTAATTTAATATCGAGGTTAGCGCCTGAATTGTTAAGGCCTACATTTTCAGGCACTGCATTCAGGTGTATGTATGTTGGTGTAGTTAGTGTGAATTTGAATACGTCTTTATCGGTGCCGGAATTAATTAAACCGCTGGTGGCAAAACCGGTATTTGAAAAACCAACACTGGTAGCATTCGTATGCGTATCGCCAATATCATCGGGGCGGAAACCAAAGTTATTGGGAGATCCGGAGATGATAGCCAGGTCATCCTGGTAATAGTTACAGGCATAGGTGTTGGTGCCGTAGTGCCAGGTAGTAAGGTTTTTGTAATAGCCTACGCCCATAATGGGCGCCCAGCTGGTTTCACCGGAACCGGTGCCGGGGTTATATTCAGTTTTTACACAGCTTGAATTATAGGCACTCTGGTGCTGTAAGCCCAGGGTATGACCTGCTTCGTGCGAGATAGCTTCAGCCACGCTCTTCTTACTGTTGCCCAGCAGGCTGCTGAACACCCAGGCTGGCGTACCATCGCCCCAGGTAAAAGAACCAACGTAAGCAACACCGCCTACGCCCCCGCCATACCATTGGTAGCTTGGGGTAACAATTACCCTGATGCGTTGAGTCGGCGGTGCAGCTAAAAACACCGTAGAATCAGTAGTGATGTTTACATTAAAAATGCGGTAATCTTCAGCCACCCGGTTAAACATTTCATTGATGTCTGAAGCAGAAAAGCCGGAAGCCTGGGCGGTAATAGGTCCACTCCAGTTCCAGGAGGTGCCGGTTACATACTGGCCGTCAAAGTCAACGAAGATAGTGGCTCTGGCCGATGGATAGCTGTTTAACAAAGGAACCTGCGCCTTTACCCCTGTGGCAATGGCAAGGCCACACAGTACGGTAAAAATGGTTTTCATTGGATTTCAATGCGGATTTGGATGTTAAATAGTGTTCAAAGGTTTTCAATGGGTACGGATCAAAATGGTTACTCAACCATGAAATACTGCTTAGGCTTCTTTACCCAGAAATAACGGTTGTTTTCTTCCGTTAGTACCAGTACTTCGTCTGATTTGGGATTAATGATGCGGCCTACCAGTTTTTGTGTATTATCGTTTTGGGTAATTACCGATACGGTGCACAGGGCGCCGGGCATACTGATGGATCTGATGTTCATGTTCACCACGCCGGCTGCTGATTGTATTTTTTCAACCAACTCGCCCGAAAATTCATAATCGCCGAGCGTCATATTTATTTTGTCTGAAATACGATGGGCTGAAAGCCCTTTCACAGCTGAAAAGTTACATTCCAGTTTGGGAGGAAGTTGCGAAAGTGTTGTAGCCTTGCTTAATACAGGCTTTTGATTTAGGGTAACGGGTTGTTGCTGGGCGGTTATTGATTGGTATGCGAAAATGCACGCCACTAAGAGCCCTATAGCATTCAGGTTTTTCATTATGTACGGGTTTTAGTGTTCGGATCTGGATTACGTTGGTATAGGTCTTAGGGATATATTAAATCTACGATTCATTGATTCAATACAAAGGTAAAACGCAAATGATATGCAGTTATTTTACAAGGGGGATATAAACAAATAATCTGAGTGTAAAAAGTAAGTTGTACTAAGGGTTATTACCATGGGTATTTAGTATTGACCCGTGCTCAGGAGCACTAAAGTGCAGGCCTCCATTGGTTGAATACCATTGGCTTTGGCCAACTCGGATAGTTCAGGATTTTCAGTTCCCGGGTTGAATATAATACGTTTTGGGCGCAGGGATAGTATATAATCGTAGTATTCTTTCTGATTGGCAGGGTTCAGGTATAACGTAACTGTATCAACTGTATCCTGGGGATCTTTTTCGGTAGTAATATCCACGTCCAGTACTTTTCCCATCCTGCGACCCAGCGCCACCACGGGGTGCTGATGCTTGCGTAAACTGTTTATAGCCAGAAAGCTATAGCGGGCGGGATTGGCGGAGGCGCCCAGTACCATCGTTTTTTTACTACCTGTTTCCATGCCCATATAACAACCTGTTTACTCAATTGGTTGTCATTCAAAACTATAATTTTTTCCGGTAAACAAAAACGAAAGGTGTGTGTTTTCGGCACAAAGCTCCCGTTAGAATAGGTGATATTTCTTTCGGGGTGTTTGGTTGATAATGTCGGTTAACGCATGTTCCAATGCGTTATACCTGAATAAAAATCCTGATTTTAATAACCGGGCCGGGTATACCCACCTGCTTTTTAATATCAACTCGGTTTCTGTACCTATCAGAGCCGAGCCTGCTTCCAGTATCCACTTGTAAGCGGGTAACCCTATTTTGTGGCCTGTGATGCGGCGAAGGGTTTGCATAAAATCGGCATTGGTTACTGCATTGGGGGAGCTGCAGTTAAAAACACCTTCTTCCTCTTTGTGATCATAACACCATTCAACAATGCGGCATAAATCTTCAACATGTATCCAGCTGAACATTTGGCTGCCATTGCCCTGGTGACCACCTAACCCTGCCTTTAAAAGGTTGTAATAGGGATTCATTACACCGCCCTGTCCCAGAGTAACGGCTGCCCGCAACGTTATCTTTCGGGTAAAAGGGGTGCGCTGCTCAAAGAAGGCGTTTTCCCAGTGTTTACAAACCTGTACAGAGAAGTCTTTAGCCAGCATTGCCTGCTGAGCGCCTGCCCATTTTTTGCAGGTATAGCGTACCCGGTCAAAAAAAGAATAGGGCATATTATCGTTCTTTGCGTCACTGATAACACCAGAAATTTCATCATTCGGTTTGTCGGTGGTATGCTGGTAAATAGTGGCCGAGGAGGCGTTGATCCACAATTTGGGTGGAACCACTGTTTGCCTGATGGCATCGCCAATGGCCCTGGTTGATTGGGTGCGGCTGTTGATGATCTGTTGTTTGTTCTTTTCTGTATAACGACAGTTCACCGATTTGCCCGCCAGGTTGATCACTAGATCGGCCCCATCAATATTCTGCAGCCAATGCTTTTCTACATGTACGCCATCCCATCGCCAGTAGGTAATGTTATAGCCATCTACTGCTTCTACCAATTTATTATCGTGGTTGTTATGCAGTTGGTTCACCGAATGGCGGCTCAACAGTATTACATGGTTATCTTTTCCAAAATACCGGGCCATTGCCTGGCCAATAAAACCAGTGCCACCGGCAATTACGATCTTTTTGTATTTCATATAGATCCGGTTATCTGTTAAAAGGAATAAACAAACAGATGCACAAACCCATTACACAGGCCAGGTTTACGGTAAGCACCAGCCAGTAACGGTCAAGCATATTGGCAAAATTCATTCGCCGGAAGTATTCATGGAAGATCACTATCGACACCAGCATCAGGTACCCGTAATTAACCCAGTTGCCGGGTTGTATAAATGCATCGGTAAGCACCAGCGGTATCAATAATAAATTGGTCACCAGCGTAAGCATGTTCACCTGGCCCAGGTATTCCAGTGCAGTTCGTTTTGGTAAGAATAAAGCCAGTATACAATTGAGCGCGACCATAATGGCGTGCAGCCCCAATAGCTGGGTAAGGGATAACGAATAGCCGGGGATTTGCGCAAACAGGTGTTGATGAACCGGTAGTATCATCAGGGTATTCACCGCCAGAAAAATAGCCATGAACAACACCCGGTAAAATATATTGAATGAAGGCGTACAATCAACTTTTAGCGGCGAGGTTTTAACCGCCACAATTACTTTACGGTTGTATGAAATAAAGCTGTACAGTTTTTTGAGGAACCAGTTAATGGGTTGAACCCGGCCAATGGTTTTTATAAGCGCGCATTTTTGTCCCAGTATTTCCAGCAGGGCATCGATGCCATACCATACCTGTTTGGTGCTTGGGTCAACCAGGGGAATTTCATTTACGCTGCGTTGCCAGTTGATGGTGTGTAACAGTTCAGGAGAAACGGCTGAAAATGATTTGCGTCCTTCTGTGGTCAGTAACCCCGATTTCACAAAAGCGCTGGTATAGGCTACGCAAAGCGGACAATCATCATCGTAGATCAGGATCTTGTCTGAGCTTTTCATATTTTCAGAAATTAATGAAAGTATAGTGCTAAATAAAAGCCGGCGAACCGGCTGATTATAGTGAGCATGTATTGTCTTGTTATTTGAAGAACTTAAGCAAGCTGCCAAGGAACCAGTTTTCATCGGCCTTTACCATGGTGTCGAGCATTTTATCGGCCTGCTGACCAAACTTCCTGATGTTGCCAATGGTTTCGGTAAACTGTTTGGCGTGCTTATCTTTTTTATC